>NZ_JBLZFZ010000081.1:0-28425 GCF_050753385.1 Pantanalinema rosaneae CENA516 | reverse complement strand
AGATGTGTATAAGAGACAGGGTGGGGAGGTGGGGGAGCTTTCCCATCACCCCTATCTAAGATTCCTACTCCCTTGCGTCTGCGGTCTTCTGTCCGATCCGGAAGATGACAAACTCCGCTGGTTTCTGGATCGCGACGCCGATGATGCAGATCAGACGACCGTTATTGAGGTCGTTCTGGGTCATGGTGCTGCGATCGCAGCGAACAAAGAAGGCTTCCTGGGGGTTGCTGCCAAACAGCGCACCGGAAAACCACTCGCTGTACAGAAAGCTCTTCACTGATTGAACAATTTTGCTCCACAGTCCCTCGCCGTTTGGCTCAAATACTGCCCACTGGGTACCCCGATCGATGGATTGCTCCAGATAGTTGAAGTAACGGCGATCGCTGACGTATTTCCATTCCGGGTCGGAACTGGCAAGCCGGGCACCCCAGACGCGATAGCCCCGTCCTGGAAAGAAGCGCAGACAGTTAATGCCGGATGGATTCAACACACCCTGCTGGGCGAAGTTGATATCTGTTTCAAACCGCAATGCACCCAGAACAACCTCATTGGCAGGCGCTTTATAAACGCCCCGTTCTGCATCGTTACGGGCATAGATGCCACAGATAAATCCAGATGGCGGCAGGGCAATTTCCTTCGGTCTGCTGGCATCTCCCGGTCGCGCCAGAGGGTTGGCAACCACCACCCAGGGGTAGTAGAACGCCACATATTTTGAATCAAACTGGCTGCGGGCAGCCCGCACCCCATTGATATCGGCATTGCGAGGCGCATCCAGGACTGCAATCTGGTAGGCGCGGGGTCGGGAGACATAGGTAATCAAGGCATTCTGAATAGCCTGCCGTAGGGTCGCATCGGTGTAGGCGGAGTAGCCCGGTGCGGCAATGATGGAAATATCTTCCAATGCCTGCAACTGTCCGAGGGCTGCCTCGTAGTCTCTTGAACCGGGATCTCCGCCACTGGTTCCTCCAGAAACGGGAACAATTCGCCCGGTCATCGAGGGGTTATCCGGGAGGGTCTGCCCTTCCAGCAGGGCTTCCCGCAACTGCAATCCGGTGACACCAGTGACGGTAATTGCAAAGGGATTATTCAGCGCATCGGACTGTTGGGCTGGAGTGGAAGCCAGAACGTTGCCAATAAACAGGGGATGGGTGGGCGAAAAGCCCAAATTTTCATAGCTGTATTCATTTCCAGCCCGATCGCGGGCAACCACGGTCAGAGTCAAAATCTCCAGTGGTGAAGCCAGATTAGACTCAGCCAGAGCCGTACCTGCCCCATTTTCCCAATCTGAGAGTTCCGGGGTATTCGTTTCCTTCGAGAAATAGGTGGGGGTGGCTCCAGCAACTCTAAGAATGCTGCCGATCGGGGCGTTGTTCAGGGTTGTCTCACTGGCGGGGGTTGCCTGCTCCAGCAACGTCACTTCGCCATTCCCTCCGGAACCGGGAAACCGGGCAATAAACCGGGCATCTCCGCCAGCCACCACCGCATCAGCTACCAGATCAGCCGATTGGGCAGTGGCGGCAATTGGTTGCTCCGTTGTCGTATTGATGGGAACGACCCGCGAGACGTAGAGCCGCAGTCCCCCATTGTCAAAATAGTTCTTGACCGCATGGGCAATGTAGTTGGGCTGTCCGTTGATGTTCTCCATGCCGCCGTAGATCTGCTCAAACTCTCCAAAACTGGTGAGCAGGGGAGGAGTTTGCTCATAGGGACCTTTCAGAGTTGGACCGACAAACGCCGCTGTGCTGGTGCTGACCCCTTCGATCGACTTGGAGCGACTCTCTTCAATCACGTAGACACCGGGGGTTAAAAAGCTGGTCATTACGGGGTTCTCCTGGAAATGGAACAGTGGAGCAGAGGGGAGGTGGACGGTTTCAGGACAGCGAGACTGCCAGGGTCGCGGGACGATCGCGTCCGGCTGCCAGAATCAGGGAGATAGGGGCAGAACGTTGAGTCGTTGGGCTGGCGTTGAGGACTTCGGGGTTGGGGAAATAATTGGGATTGGGGTCGGCAATCGTTCCCAGATCCGCCGTTGCCGGAATTGGCTGCACCATCGGATCAACCAGGACTTCCAGACTGGCATCCAGCTCGATCGTGGAAACAGGACTATCGGCATCCGGTTCTGCCGATGCGTCACTGACCCAGTTCGTCACCGGAATTCCGGGAACAGCCACCAGGGCTTCTCCCCGCCAATCTGCCTGACTCAGGTAGGGTGTGGGTTCCTCCGGTAGCGTCACCCGGATCAGTGCCCAGGGAAGACGCTGGTTGCTGCTGTTGGTGACAGTGGCACGAATCACTGCCCAACCCGGTTCAATCGGTGCGATCGGCGAGGGGTAGAGCCGCAGGTCGATCGGTTGAAACAGGGAATCTGCCATCTCCGCATTGGCGGGATCGGGGTCGCGGGGAAGCTGGATCGCCACCTGACGGGGAAGATAGCATCCCAGTGGATCGGTCACCGTGAACTGGATGCTGGTTGGAGCAGGGGGGGGAGTCGGTGGAAGAAAGGAATGGCGATAGGTATCAAAGCCGGGGGCAGTCGTAATCACGTAGTAACCCCGTCGATTCCGCACCAGTCGAACACCGCTGGCAGACAGTTTCAAGTCATGACCGATACTGAGTCGGGTAACGGCATCGGTGCAGCGAATGGCACCCAGAATTCGCCGATCGTTCCATTCCAGTTTCATCGCGCCCCCTCCTCAGTTAATCCAAATCGGGTGGCAACGACGGGACGCGCTTCTTCTGCGCGATCGGCTTCAATCCGTACCACTCGTGCAACATAGGAAACAGTGAGATGGTAAGACGGCTTCAGCGTGTCCCAGACCCGCATCATGTCCTCATTGCTCAGTTCAGATGGGATCACCTGCACCAGTTCTCCCGCATCCCAGTTCGCTTCTTCACTCAGAAATGACCGATCTAGTACAGGGGTGAAATGAAGTTGCCGCATCGCCCATGCCAGAATTACATGCTCTGGCTGAACGTCCCGCGCCCATACTGTCATGAGATAGTGCAGATCGACGGAAAGGGGCACAGGCTGGAGTAACCGACCATCAACTGGACGAGAATTTCGTAAATGGGGATTAATCGTTGCCCGATGCAAATACAGTGACAGAATACTATCTGCCGTTGGGTCTTCCATGTTATTCATTTCAGTGCTGGACAACAGGCGAAATTCACAGGCAGGTAATCCCATTTCCTCCGGTGCTGCTTCATACACATTGCGGAGATAGGTGATGAGTGAGTTTCCTACGGAATGAATTGCTTCTAAATTCGCCATAGATCCGTGTTTCCAGTGATGAATCGGCAGGAACTATCCTGCTACCGTTCGGGCGATGCCAGTTGCAATGCTGATGTCTGTAGTGATAATCGCGATCGGCTCCTGCCTACAAGTCACATATCCCCGGTAACTGAGATGAAGTAACTCAAATGTGTGACTCTAAATGTGTGACTCCAAATGTGTGACTTGTGCTTTGATTGGGCGATCGCTAGGGTGTTGGAAAACAGCGTGAGTCTATATGCTGGCGTTTTCCCCCTTCCCTGCTCCAACGCATCCCCTCTGGAATTGCATTCTTGATCCAGACCTGACGTTATCGACCTACGGCATTCCATTGGTAAAGCATCTGGGGAAAGCGATGGAACTCTGGGTTGTGCGCGAACTCTGGCAAATTCTGGACAATCCCCGCAGCTACCTGCAATCCCTGACACCTCTTCCCTTTTCCGCTCCAGTCGGACAGGCTTCCATGCAAACAACCTGGAATGACCGTAATCGGGCAATTTCTGCCTGGGAACGCTTTCTGGATGAAACCAACTTAACCAGTTTGAACCTGTTCTGGCTTGGCGATCGACCCCGCGAATCAGTCCTCCCTCGCCATCAGAACCTGGATATTTTCTGGCGATGGGAAGTCCTGGCGCGATCGCTCGACCAGCGATATGCAGCAAATTCCGCAACGAACCAACCCCTGATGCTGGCATTTCGGGATACGATTGCGCTGGTAACGTGCCTGGACTCTGCTTTTGTGTTGACCTATCAGGAGGCAGACAACGGCAACCGGGAAGCTTCTCCGGTCATTTGCCAGCGGTTGCAATCCTGGAATATTCCCTGCCAGAAACTTTCGGATGCGGATCCAATGGTTGTCCTAGAACGCAACACCCTGACCCAACTGATCCTCCAGACAGGACTTTGCCAACTGCTCTGGACTGAATTGCATTTGGTCATCCTGCATATTGTTGCCCCCAATGCCTTCAGCCCGATTGTCGATTTCCAAGCAGCAGGTACCCGATCCGCTTCAGGAGAAGCAACAGAAGAATTATCCAATGCTGAGCGTAGCCTCTGGCTGGATGCTCGGGGTTTTTGGTATCTGCTGTAGGAAGAAAAACAGACTCGATCAAGTACTCCAAGGGATACCCTCAAAATTTTCCAGGCATTCTATACTGCATGTAGATTAGGAAGGCTATTTTGAGATTAAGTTTCTTAGCAAGCCTTTCATTTGACAAATAGGCTTGGAATAATGGACTTACCAAAGGGCTCGCTGCTTAGAAATGGAGATTAAATAATCGAGCTTTTGTCGGTGCGGGCAAATTACGATTTGCTCCTTCCGCTAGCTAATGTTCCGACTTAGTTCAGCATTGTTTTTTGCAACTCCGTGCAGTCGTTTTGGAGGCAAAAATTAAACCGCTCTGAGTAGATGGACATCCTTAAAATTAAACAGGAATCGATCGTCGGTTGTGTAACGCTGCTGCATTAAATCGAAGCATCCTCCGTTGATTTTAGCTGGACTTACACAGAACGCTACTGGTAAGGGAGGAGCCTGGGGATTCATTCCCAAAAAGAGCATCGCCCCCTTTACCCCACCAGATTTAGGATTTTTGCGTAAGTCTTATTTAGGTTGCTTCTACCTGCTAACCTTCTGGATTAAAGAGTAAATCATGCTAGACGAAGCTAATGCCCCCATACCCTTCTCTAACAGTTCCAAAGAATGGCTACAACCCTATGTAATTAAGGAATTTCTGATAGAAAATACGCGTTGTGCGATCGTCTCACTGGGAAAGGTGCTAGAAGACTTGAATCATCCTGATTTACTCTTCTCACTGGAAAGTTTTCCACTACCAATTCTGGGTCAATTTGAAATCGATCGACAACTTTATGCTGTTGTTCGCACTCAAAATAATGCTTTAAAGAAAGATACAGAAATCACTCAACTTCTGACTGGTCGGGAATTACAGGTTACCCAGTATGTTGCGCTGGGCTGGTCGAATAAACAGATCGGACATCAATTGCGGATCAGTGAGTGGACCGTTTCTACCCATCTCCGTCGTATCTTTATGAAGCTGGGGGTGGATAGCCGTGCAGCAGCCGTTTACCGTTGTGCGTCTTTCATCCACGAGATTGATAGTGAGCTTTTTAAGAACTGAAGATGGCTACTCTGGCAATAGCCGATCTGTTTGCCAATGGTTGTTTATTTAGGGCTCATGTCTGAATCAATCTCAAAGATCAATTGCCCGATCCGGAGACTGGTCAGCTTGTTCGCCTTTTCAACACCTTCACGTAGGGATAGCGAGATCATTTTGCCTGGGTCAACAGTCGAATCTATTTGATTGGAGCAACACCGACAGGTCAGGCAAAGATTACTGCATTACGGTTCAATAACGAAAAAACGGTTGAGGCGCGATCGTGGATGGAGTTTAGTTGGGATCTGCCCGTAGATGAGCAATGCAATAGGGATACTGCGCCTAGAAAAGATTATGCATATCCTAAATAGCTTTATCTATAGCAGTCCTAAATAAGTTGTGAGAAACAGCCATAGGTAAAAAGCTTGGGAAAATTGAAGATTTGTCGATGTGTGACAAACTCAAATAGGAACTTAGCCACATTGAATGATGTACACAAGTGATAGTACTCTCGAATGAATCGCTTCCCCTGCAACCAAATATCCTCAATCGGATTCTGCTTGGGGTCATTTGCGGCAAAGCGAATACAGGTGATTTTCCAGTCCGATTCGTCCAACCCTTGATTCACCGACTCTAAATACGCCTTCACTTCTTTGGAACGATGATAGGTTGCGCCATCCCAGATCAAGGCAATCCGGCAATCAGGATGTTGAGCCAGGAGATAGTTCAAGAAGGCAATAGTGTTTTCAGAATTGCCCGTTTCAGCCGCTTGAATCAGGCATTGTTGGGTCTGAAGATTCACCGCTCCATAGTACGTTTGCTTGCTTCGTTCGTTGGTGATGGGAACCTCAATCCGCTCATTAGTTTTCCCCCACACATACCCACAAACGTCTCCCCACAACAGATGACACTCATCCTCGAACAGGACGATCAATGAACCAGAGTGGATTTCCTCGCGATGCGTCTCCAACCAGGTACTAATCTCCAGTTTTTTTTTCGACCAATTTGGGGTCTGCTTTAGGATTACGCTTTTGCGTCTTCTTCCAGCTGATCCCAGCTTGTTCAAACAAGGTGTAGTAGCTCTGCTTGGAGTCAAACACGACCTCATATTCCTGTTCGATGTGCTGCTGCAACTCTGTGAGATTCCAGTAATTCTTGCGCTTCAACCAGGCAATCACCTCCTGACGTTGCTCAGAGTCGAGATACCCAACGGAGCCAAGATACCCTAATCGCAACCCTGACACCCCTAATTGTTCATATCGTCCAGTCCATTTGCTGATAAAGCCGGAACTCACTCCTAAACTCTCACCAATCTCTCGGTGTTTATAGCGCAACTCATTTGCAAGCGTCCAAGAAGGACAATTTTCGCCTGAAGAATTATCTCGGCTTGCAGAGAATAATTTTGTGCAGGTCATTTGCTCTTAGGGTTGATATGGATGTAAAAGTTCCAGAAAAGCTGAAGTTGCTGCTATGCAAGGATTTTAGGCTTCATGAAGAACCGCAAGTCATTTGCAAATTGCGCAATATAATGTGCTCAGTCACAACTGCCGACCTACTGACGGGAGCGCATCTCCTGCTGACGCATTGGCATCGCATCGATCGTGCGGAACAGCATCGCTAAATCCATTGGAGTTTGGCTTCGTTGCTTCTCCGTACCATCCTTCCCCACAAGAATTACTGCAAATTCCTCAGAGGTAATCCCAAACTGTTGTCTCAGTCTCTCCGCTGATGCTGAACTGAGCGATCGCCCATCAACCTGGCTCTCTCCGGCTCCCAGAATTTGCACCAGTTTTAGATCGCGATCGTCGGTTCCTGCCGTGTCCGCCTGCCATACCTGCATCTGCTGGCGATAATTGGCTGAATCAGTTGAGGGGGCAAAGACCAGCAGGATACGGTGTTGCCATTGATAGTCGCTCAGCTTCAATTCGATTTCCTGGGAGCGATCGGGGCTTGCAGCAATATTGGCTGCCTCTAGCGACTGGAAATGAGAAGGGTTTAGCGAATCACTCATAGCAGTGAAAGGCTGGGGAGAGGCATAGCCCTGTAGCAGGGACAAAAGAACAATAAGTCCAGTTAAAGACTGCATCGGAGTACGGAAATAACTTTACTTACTGTAACCAAATCCCTGCTAGAGGGACTGATTCCCAGGGGAGAATTTGAGCGTGCGCAGGTCAGGCAGACAGGGGAAAACCTGCTGCCAGCAGCCAGCCGAAAAATAGAGTAGAGCCGATCGCATAAACCCATGCTCGATTTAACAAACCAGCCACCAGAGACAAGATTCCCATCAGTGGTGGAAATAGCGGCAACAGCAGAAACATGAATCCCAATTGAGGGAGAAAATTGAGCGTCAACACAAAGCCGCCAATCAGGACGACGCTCTGCCCCAACCACCAGAGAATCCGTTTGCCGACCCCAATATTCTCTTGCACGATTCCCGCTGCTAAAAACCAGGGAAAACAGGCGATCGCCACTGGCAACCACACTCTGAGCCGAATTGGAATCAGCCACCACTGAAGCCAAATGATCTGTGCCAATGCACCAAAGGCAATCCAGAGGATGGCAAACAGCGTAACCCCCAGACCAACGGCACGCAGGGTAGGGCGAGGTAGACGCGCCAGCACTCCCAGCCAGGTTAACCCGGCAATCAAAAACCAGACCCCAACCGCGCCACCAACTTGAACACCACCCAAGTTCTGAAGATCAAACCATTGGTTCAGCAGTACCAACCCTGCGGTTGCTGCCAGGGGCGCAGCGATTAAGCCTACCCATCGTCGGATAGGAGCTATTTTGGTGGCGATTAATGGAGGATGAGTTAGGAGGGGTGCGATCGCTGCCAACCCAACTAGCCAGCCCAGTAAATGTAAGCCGTACCAAACCATGCGGCGATCGCGATAGCGTTGACTTGTCAAATCGCGATACTGGCTATCATTTGTTCTGCCAAACGTTGCATTCAGCCACCGCAGTGCTGCCTGATGACTCCCATCACTAAAGAGGATTGTGATGTGTTCGACACCCGGAATCACCACCAATTCCCGCCCCTGCCCTGCTGCTAAATTCGTGTTTTCTCCCCCTGCCTGTGCCAGCAATCGTTCGGCATTACCCACAAATCGTCCCTCTCCACTCCCTGCTTGTAGTTGCAGATTTCGGGGAGATTGGGGAGTTACATTCGCCCCTGTTGGAGAAACGGCAACCGTTGCCGCAAAGCGATTGGGGTGACGAATCCCAGCTGTCATCACAATGCCGCTACCCATCGAGTGCCCCAGCAGTGCCAGACGACCTGGGTCAACCTGGGGTTGTTCCAGGAGAGCTTGCAAAGCAACATCTAGATTCTGCTGTAGCTCATATCGCTGTAAGCGAGTTCCATTTGCGCCATGCCCATCAAAATCCCAGAGCATGACCGCATAACCGGCATGAGCCAGGACATGTCCATAGCCCAACATCAATTGTTTAGAGCCTGCAAACCCATGTGCAACTAACACTCCTGGGATTTCGCTCGTCCCTTCAGGAGCCAAGTAGAGCAACGGAATACCCTCTTTTTGAAACGATCGCACCTCCAGCCCGGATCGGGCGATCGCGATTCCCAACCAGGACAAAACAATCAGCAGAATCGCGAGTGCCAGGAGTCCCAAGCGTTTATAGTTTAATTTCACAAGCTTCAGCCACCGTCCAAACACCATCTACTGGTGTAGCGCAAAAAGTGACATTTATTTCTTCGGTAGTCCTACGAAATGACACGTAATTCTTCGGTTGAGTCTTCTTTAAAGATTGATGACTAAAAAACGTAAAAGACTTATAGGACAAGGCTTTGAGGTAAAGGGCGGTTGTGACATTCCTTCGGTTGTGATGCTGATTCCCTCGCTCTACAACTCTTCATCCCCCATTTCTATGGGCTAGTGTAAATGGAGAGCCGTAACGAGAAAAGCAATCATCAATTAGAGCTTAGACTCGATTGCATAAGAATGTTTTGGGCACTGTATTCCTCTTCATCACCCGTTGCATGTCGCTGGATATAGGAGCCATCTGATTGGAGTTCCCAGGCTTGGCGATTATCCCGCAGCAGAATATCCAGGATTTCCTGCAATTTTTTGGCACAATTAGAATCTTCAACTGGCGTAATTGCTTCTACCCGACGATCGAGGTTACGTTGCATCCAATCAGCACTGCCAATGTAGACCTCTTCCTGGCCATGATTATGGAAATGAAAGATGCGGGAATGTTCTAGATAACGCCCCACAATGCTGATGACTCGAATATTTTCGCTGACGGCTCGCACTCCAGGACGCAAGCAACACATGCCGCGCACAATCAGGTCAATCTGCACCCCCGCTTGGGAGGCTTCGTACAGGGTTTTGATCATGCTTGGATCAATCAAGGCGTTCATCTTGGCAATGATGCGTCCTGGATTACCTTGTTTGCAGTGGTCAATTTCCCGGTGAATTAACTCAATCATGCGATCGCGTAATGTCACTGGAGCGACCAGCAATTTACGAAACGATTTTTGTTTGGAGAAGCCCGTTAGGTAATTAAATAAATCCGTCAGGTCTGCTCCCAACTCTTCTTGACAACTGAGCAAACCCAAGTCGGTATAAATCTTCGCTGTTTTGGCATTGTAATTGCCTGTACCAATGTGGACATAGCGGCGAATATCCTCACCTTCCAGTCGCACGACTAGCAACACTTTAGTATGGGTTTTCAGCCCCATCACGCCATAGACAACATGCACTCCTGCGTCTTCTAATGCCCGTGCCCAATTAATATTACTGGCTTCATCAAACCGAGCTTTGATTTCTACTAAGGCAACCACCTGTTTGCCGTTTTGGGCAGCAGCAATTAATGCGTTGATAATCGGTGAATCACTCGAGGTCCGGTAGAGAGTCAGCTTAATGGCTTGAACCTCAGGATCTTGGGCAGCGTGGGTAATGAAATGTTCAACCGATGCCGTGAATGACTCATAGGGATGATGAACTAACAGATCACCTTGACGAATGACATGGAAAATATCTTCGCCAGTGTCTTCACCGAGTGCTAACTCTTCATTTAGGTGACGCAAACGTTTGGGAATGACAGGAGTCCAGGGTTGATCTTTTAAGTGGGGGAGTGGTAATGCCATGAAGGACATTAAATCGCGCATTCCCAGCCATCCCTGAGTCATGTAGAGATCGTTTGGATCAACATTCATGCCTTTGATCAGTGTTTGCTTAACAAACTCCGACATGGTGGGGGCAAATTGAAATCGGACAACCGATCCACCAAAGCGACGGCGGCTGAGTTCCTGGGCGATCGCGGCAGCTAAGTCTTCGGCTTCCGCTTCCTGTACTGACAAATCCGCATCCCGCGTGACTCGAAACAGATGATGTTCCTCAATGGTCATTCCGGGAAATAGTGATTCCAGGTTATCCGCAATGATTTGTTCTAAGGAAACACCAGCCCAAACAACCGGGCGATCGCTTTTGGGATGAACGTCGGAGGGTAAGGGGACAAAACGCGGTAAACTATCGGGCACCTTAACTCGGGCAAATCCTGTCTCTCCTGTCTCGGGGTCCCTTAATACCACGGCGAGGTTGAGGCTTAAATTGGACAGTAGGGGAAAGGGATGAGACGGATCGACCGCTAAAGGAGTCAGAATAGGAAACACTCGCTCTGTAAAGTACTGCTTGAGATAACGGCGCTGAGATTGATTCAGCTCTGGGTATTTCAAGACATGCACCCCTTCAGCCGCTAACTGGGGGCGGAGTTCGTCCTCAAATAGCTCTTGCAACTGAGCCACCATTGGATGTAGAGATTGGCTAATGCCATCCAACTGCTGTTGGGGAGTGCGTCCATCCGGGGTTAACGTTGCCACCTGGGCATCAACTTGGCGTTGCAAACTGGCAACCCGCACCATAAAAAACTCATCCAGGTTAGACGCAAAGATCGCCGAAAATTTGACCCGCTCCAGTAATGGAGTTCGGGGATCGATCGCTTCTTGCAACACCCGCCGATTAAATTCTAACCAACTCAGCTCTCGGTTGAAATAATACTGGGGATCGTTCAAGTTAACAGTAGCAGTCGTTTCTTTAGTTTTTGCCATGAGAACAAAGTACACCAAATCGGCAGCTTAGCCAGAACAAATAAAAGTAATTTTATTTTCTTATTTGATTTCTTTTGAAAGCAGCGCCTAGCATGACGGAGAAAAATTGGAAAGAGGTCTGAATAAGCCAGGTTTTTAGCAGTATAGATCTAAAAAACAATAATATAAAGTTAGCAGGGCTACTGCCGCTCTAAGAGCGCGACTCAAACAGCAACTTGCTTCAAACCCGCTCTAGAGTTATCCGCCAGTAGAAGTAATCTATCAAATAGATGACTATTTTTGTCGATGTTTGGATTAGAATTACAAAGCTTAGCTAGTTATCCTGGAATATTTTGTTTTTATATAATTTTATCTTAAACTGGATTTAACCTCACCATATTCTTGTATCTTTATTCAAAATTCTTCTAGTCAAATTTTATAACTTACGATATATCTTTAGTGTTGAAGGTTGCCCGTTTGAGTAAATTATCTTGACGCTCAACTATGGTGTTAGATAAGTAGCCAGGTGAAATTAATTGTAAAATGCTAGCCTTTTGCCCTCACCCCCAGCCCCTCTCCCAACACTGGGTGAGGGGAGGCAATCTTAGCCCTCTTCTGCCAAATTTGGGCTACCGTGTACACACAAGTCAAGCCGGACTTCGTTTAAAGCTTTTAGCCCCCTAAATCCCCCAATTCTGGGGGACTTTGAATTGTCTGGTTCCCCCCAAAATTGGGGGGCTAGGGGGGCAAAATGCAGGATCCTGAGGTGGTTGAGGAGATGTGTGTACACCGTAGGCCAAATTTGGGAGAAGGGGATTGAGGGATAAGGGCAGTTTCAGCATCGTCAGTTTAATTATGCCTACCTACTGATCTATTGATTAAATTCGACTGCTGTTGCTCTACACAATTAGGAATGATTTAACGTTCTGTCACAATGCCTTGAGTTAGCCGTAAATCACGCATAGCCGCTATCCCTACCAGTCCTCTTACCGATAGCCCCAAATTTTAAGGACGATCAGCGATCGCCAATGGTTAGCAGGATGCAACCTCAAGAGATTACCGCAGTGACAGAACGTTCATGGTTTAGCTGAACGATAGTTTGACTCGATCGTCCATTCAGGCTCAACAGAAAAACTGTACTTTCACAAAGACAGGCATCTTATGGTAGCAACACCGCCCAAATCAACTGTAGACCCTGCAATTAGTGCCTTTGGGCCTGCCCGCTCCACGATCGCAGGTGCTCCGCTTTCCCCGGAAGAACTTCGTCAGATCCATGCCTTTTGGCGAGCTGCTAACTACTTAGCGGCTGGGATGATCTATCTCAGGGACAATCCCTTGCTGAGAGAACCCCTGAAACCGGAGCAGATTAAACAGCGATTACTAGGACATTGGGGATCTAGTCCGGGAATTAGCTTTCTGTATACTCATCTGAATCGAATCATTCGGAAATTCGATCAGGATATGTTGTTTATGGTAGGGGCGGGACATGGTGCTCCTGGGTTTTTAGGGCCCTGTTACCTGGAAGGAACCTACTCTCACTTCTTCTCCGAATGTAGTGAAGATGCCGAGGGGATGAAACGCTTCTTTAAGCAGTTCTCGTTTCCTGGCGGGATTGGGAGTCATTGCACCCCCGAAACTCCAGGGTCAATTCATGAAGGGGGCGAACTGGGGTATAGTCTGTCCCATGCCTACGGTGCTGCATTTGATAACCCCAATTTGATCGTCGTAGCCATGCCAGGGGATGGAGAATCGGAAACTGGACCTCTGGCAACGTCCTGGCATTCCAGCAAATTCATTAATCCGATCCGGGATGGGGCTGTCTTACCCGTACTGCACTTAAACGGCTACAAAATCAATAACCCAACGATTCTGTCCCGCATCAGCCATCGAGAACTCAAAGCCTTATTTGAAGGGTATGGCTATGAACCATTCTTTGTCGAAGGGTCTGATCCAGAATCCATGCATCAGGCAATGGCCGCCACCTTAGACCATTGTGTGGCTAAAATCCACGGCATTCAGCAGGAAGCCCGTTCTAACGGCACTCCTATTCGTCCGATTTGGCCTATGATTGTGCTGCGATCGCCCAAAGGCTGGACAGGACCGACTGAAGTAGACGGTCACAAAGTTGAAGGCTTTTGGCGGGCACATCAGGTACCCATGGGCGGCATGCGTACTAATCCTGAGCATATGCGTCAGTTAGAGGCATGGATGCGCAGCTATCAACCCGAAACCCTGTTTGATCAGAACGGTACACTATTTCCAGAAATCAAGCAGGTAGCTCCTACTGGGGATAAGCGGTTAGGTTCCACCCCCTACGCCAATGGTGGGTTGTTACGGCGTGATCTCAAAATGCCCGACTTTCGGTTGTACGGTGTTCCGGTGGATCAGCCCGGCACGATCGAGGTTGAGAACACAAAACCCTTGGGTGTATTCCTGCGGGATGTGATGAAACAAAACATGACCAGCTTCCGCGTGTTTGGTCCTGATGAAAATACCTCGAATAAGCTCAATGCAGTCTACGAAGTCAGCAAGAAATTCTGGATTGCCGATTACCTGCCAGAAGACGCAGATGGTGGCGAGCTATCTCCCGATGGGCGGGTGATGGAGATGTTAAGTGAGCATACGCTGGAAGGCTGGCTAGAAGGGTATTTGCTCACGGGTCGGCATGGGTTCTTTTCCACCTATGAATCATTTGCCCATGTGATTGATTCGATGTTTAACCAACATGCCAAATGGTTAGAGATTTGCAATCACATTCATTGGCGCGAAGAAATCTCATCCCTGAATTTGTTAATTACCTCAACAGTGTGGCGGCAGGATCATAATGGATTTACTCATCAAGATCCTGGCTTTCTGGATGTTGTACTGAACAAGAGTCCAGAGGTCGTGTGGATTTATATGCCACCGGATGTGAACACATTGTTATCGGTAACAGATCACTGCTTACGCAGTAAGGATTATATCAATGTGATCGTGTCAGATAAGCAGTTGCACTTGCAGTATCACGATATGGATACAGCAGTGAAAAACTGCACAAAGGGGATTGACATCTGGGAATGGGCTTGTACGGATGCCGGACAGGAACCTGATGTCGTCCTGGCAACGGCAGGGGACATTCCTACCCAAGAGTCTCTAGCGGCATCCTGCATTCTGCGAGAACATTTTCCAGAGTTGAAGATCCGCTTTATTAATGTGATCGATCTGTTCAAGTTACAACCTGACTCAGAGCACCCGCATGGGTTAAGCGATCGCGATTTCGACTCACTCTTTACCCTGGATAAACCGATCATCTTCAACTTCCACGGCTATCCCTGGTTGATTCATCGCCTCACCTACCGTCGCACAAATCACAAAAATATGCATGTGCGCGGCTATAAGGAAAAAGGGAACATCAACACACCGTTAGACCTGGCAATCTGCAACCAGATCGATCGCTTTAGTATTGCGATCGATGTAATTGATCGAATTCCTAGCCTTAAGGTCGCCGGTGCCCATGTTAAGGAAATGCTGAAAGATGAGCAAATTTCCTGCCGGAATTACGCCTATGAACATGGCATCGATCGGCCTGATGTCGTGAGTTGGCGGTGGTCCTACTAAATGTAGAGGATGTAATTGAGATATGAACATTGATCAATTGACTGTTGAAGGATCGGAAGATCTGGAAGCACTTCTCTCTAAGGAACAGCTAGCTGAGATCGCCACTGCATTTGCCCAACTTGATTTAAACCAGGATGGCAAAATCGACCTGGATGAGTATCTCAACTTCGCCTTAGTGCAAGAGCAGAGTCGCTTGACCAAAGCGTTTGAAGCCCTGGATATGGATAAGGATGGGTGCATTGGGTTTGAAGAATTCGTGGTCGCTACTGAACCGACCTTGCAAATTCTCAAAAAATTCCGTGAACTAGACCGGGATCACAATGGACTACTTTCAGTTGAGGAAGCGATTGATATTGCTGAACGACTAGTTTTACCACTCAGCAGTACCCAAATCCAAACCCTTATGGCTGAAGTCGATCGCGATGGTGATGGGCAGATCACCTACTACGAGTATCTCGGCGCACTCACCCACATTGGGTTTCAGTAATTAGACTCGGCGGGAGGGATTTGCAAAACACTCTTCATGACAAAATCAGCGGATTTACAACACGCTATCCCAGTCCTTCTGCCCTCTCCATTCCCAACCAATAGGAGCCTACAACGTTATGGTTAGTATCGTTCCCAACAATATTCAAATCGAAGACGATCGCACTGGAATTAATGTTGAAACATTGAAACGTGCCTTTTTGGATAACCTCTTCTATATCCAGGCAAAGTTTCCCAAGATTTCCACCCGAAATGATTACTACATGGCATTGGCGTATACAGTGCGCGATCGTCTGCTCAATCGTTGGCTGAATACAACTCAGACCTACCTGGAAAAAGCCCCCCGTACCGTTGCTTACCTGTCTGCCGAGTTCCTACTAGGTCCTCATCTCGGTAACAATCTGATCAATCTGGGATTGTACAACGTAGTGAAGCAGGCAATGGAGGAATTTGGGCTGAATTTGCCGGATTTGCTGGAACAAGAGGAAGAACCTGGATTAGGAAATGGGGGGCTGGGACGCTTAGCTGCATGCTATATCGACTCTCTGGCAACACTGGAAATTCCCGCGATCGGCTATGGGATTCGCTACGAATATGGCATCTTTGACCAGGACATTAAAGATGGTTGGCAGGTTGAGATTACCGACAAGTGGTTACGTTATGGTAATCCGTGGGAAGTTGCCCGTCCTGAGGCGGAGCTAGAAGTTAAACTGGGCGGTCACACGGAGTCTTACACTGACGAGCATGGTCGCTACCGTACTCGCTGGGTTCCCTATAAAGTGGTCAAAGGGGTTCCCTATGACACACCGATTCTGGGATTTCAAACCAATACCGCCAATACCCTGCGCCTGTGGAAAGCAGAAGCTCCAGAATCGTTTGATTTTGAAGCCTTTAACCAGGGTGATTACTTTGGCGCGGTTCACGAAAAAAGTGAGTGCGAAAACATCACCAAAGTCCTTTATCCCAATGACGAATCCTACCAGGGTAAACAACTGCGCTTAGAACAGCAATACTTCTTTGTCTCCTGTTCTTTGCAGGATATGATTCGGATGATGAAGACTCAAAATCTGGCGTTAGAGCGGTTTCATGAACACTATGCCATTCAGCTCAATGATACCCATCCCACGGTGGCAGTAGCTGAATTAATGCGGCTCTTACTGGATGAGTATGGATTTGATTGGGATAAAGCCTGGACTATCACCACCAAAACCTTTGCTTACACCAATCACACCTTACTTCCAGAAGCCCTGGAACGGTGGTCTTTGAGTATGTTTGGTAACACGTTGCCTCGTCACCTGGAACTGATTTACGAAATTAATCAACGTTTTTTAGACGAAGTCCGAATTAAGTTCCCAGACGATTTCGATCGCCTCTGGCGAATGTCAATCATTGATGAAAGTGGTGAGCGGTATGTGCGCATGGCAAATCTTGCCTGTGTCGGTAGCTTTGCCATTAATGGGGTTGCCGAACTCCATAGTGAACTATTGAAGCAGACTGTGTTACATGACTTCTATGAGATGTATCCAGAGAAGTTCACGAATGTCACCAATGGCGTGACCCCTCGCCGATTTATGGTGTTGAGTAATCCTCGGTTAGCAAACTTGATTACTAACAAAATTGGCGATAGTTGGATCAAGAATCTGGATGAATTACGGAAATTAGAAGCCTTTGTGTATGATACTGATTTCCGCCACACATTCCGGCAGGTAAAACAGGCGGTGAAACAGGATTTGGCGGATTATATCCGAGCCAACTACAGCATTGAGATTGATCCCACCTCCCTGTTTGATATTCAAGCGAAATGGATTCATGAATATAAACGGCAACACCTGAACGCCCTTTATATCATTACGTTGTACAACCGAATCAAAGCGAATCCAGATCTAGAGATTCCCCCCCGTACCTTCCTGTTTGGTGGTAAAGCCGCACCTGGTTACTACATGGCAAAGTTGATCATTAAGTTAATTAATTCGATCGCAGATGTCATTAACAGTGATCCAGACATGCGAGAGCGGCTCAAAGTTGTATTCATGAAAGATTACAACGTTAAGTTTGCCCAACGGGTGTATCCGGCTGCCGATCTCTCAGAGCAAATTTCTACGGCTGGTAAGGAAGCGTCGGGTACGGGCAACATGAAATTCTCGATGAACGGGGCATTGACGATCGGCACACTGGATGGGGCAAATATCGAAATTCGCGATGCTGTAGGCGCTGATAATTTCTTTCTGTTTGGATTAACGACTGAAGAAGTATTGGCGAAAAAAGCGGCGGGGTACAATCCCTGGGATTACTACAACAATAACGCTGAACTGAGGTTAGTGATCGATCGCATAGCCTCTGGATTCTTCTCTCACGGTGATCCCAATCTATTCAAGCCCCTGGTAGATTCCTTGCTATATCGTGACGAGTATCTGCTGCTGGCAGATTATCAGTCCTACGTGGAATGCCAGGATCTAGTAGGACAAGCTTACCAGGATCAGGATCAATGGACTCGCATGTCCATCCTCAACGTTGCTCGGATGGGTAAATTCTCTAGCGATCGCTCGATTCGGGACTATCTCCAAACCATTTGGCGGGTTCCTGCGGTTCAGATCGATGTGCCGGAATACAACCAATCGACCAATGGCGACCTGAAGCTCACGTTCTAAACGATGTCCTGTCGTTCCTATGACAAGATTACTAAAACAATCAAACTGATCAAACAACTAAATTGAGCCGCCAGACTCAATATCCGTAACCTTGGATCGGCACCTGCAATGTGAACAATAGAGTGTAAGAGTCGAAATGTAATGTAGATGCCGACCAGGAGATCGACGATACCTCCAGAAAGCCCTCGTACTGTCAGGAGGAAAATTACTCCTAAATAGAGAGGTAAATTTTCCACCAGGTTAGCCTGAACTCGAAACAACCGCCACATTAAGTGATTATCGTCCATGACGGCAAAATCTTTGGGGCTACCTCCTGCCGCTAAGTGGCGAATTCTGACCATCAGTAACAGAACCACAACTGCGATCGTCCAGAGGATGAAAATGACTAATCCCCACAGTGGCACTGTCATCGGTGGCATGGACAATTGTTCAGCGATCGCCAGACTGGTGCTTTGCTCAATTTTCATCTTTCTTCTCCTATACAGCCTATTCCTACTGTAAAAAGCCGGAATATCAAGGCGATAGGAAAAAGTTGCGAAGGTTTGGGATATTATTGCGATCGTGGGGAAAGCGATCGCAGTTGCAGGAGTTGTTTAGGTGTTACTCCTATGATGCGTTTGCAGTAGCGTGTTAAATGGCTTTGATCACAAAAGCCTGTTCTGATAGCAATTTCAGCAATACTGAGATCACTGTGTTGCAATAAGTTTTTTGCCTGGTTTAACCGACATTGCAAGATATATTGATGGGGCGTTACTCCCAGGCTTTGCTTAAATAGTCGTAAGAAGTGATAGGGGCTGAGTTGGGCGATCGCGGCGATTGCGGCTAATTTCACATCTTGATGGAGATGGTCATGAATATACTCTTTCACCAGTCTTAATGTCGCTTGAGATAAACCATTAGCGGTACTGGAGAGTCTGGGACAAGTCACACAATAGTTGCGGATCAAATGAATTGCTAAGGCAGTTTTTAAGCTATCGATCAGCAAATCACTGCCTATTCCGGCAAGCTCAGCCTCCGTTTTCAGAGTGGCAAGCATGGTTTGAAGGAATCGATCGGACTCGCTCATAAACTGAGGACGCAATTCAATCTGATCCGGGTTGACCCAATCCTGCCCCACCTGTTTTAGCAAAGTCGGTGCAATCGCCAAAACCAGAAACTCAGCCGGAGTATCCCAACTACAGGCATGGGTGATTCCGGCTGGAATAATCGCAATATCTCCAGCACTCCGTCTTTCGCGCGATCGCTTGCCGTCGAGCGATCGCATTCCTGGTGCATTTTGATTAGATGAATCAATGAGCCCACAAGCCAGCACATGCATGGTGTGGTGATGCTCATCAGTGGCAAAGGTCGGTTGTTGGTGGAGTTCCAGATGCAGATCCTGCCAACCCAGACTGCTTAACACCGCAGGTTTGGGGACAATTTGAGCCGATGCCCGCTCCTGGCAATAATCCAGCAGTTTGACAGACGGTGCTGGTTCTCTCATAACCTGGGATCGCTAGGGGATGTCTCCATTGTGCCTAATTTCTGCTATCTTTTAAGGCTGAGAGTTACGCTTCTGCTGAATCATACAGATCTCGCGGTTGTTGCGCTGTCGCTTATGGGATTCTGGCAAGTCAAACACCATAACCGGAAATTACTAGGATGCACATTCACACTGCCCCAACGTCGCAGCGCTATTGAGTTGGGCACGATGATAGAGTTTTTCCTGTGCTACCGCCACATTCGCGTCCTGACCATTCCAGGCTTGCATCGCCGCTTGCTGGAGAGCCCGACCATAGGAAAACGTCAGCCGCCACGGTAACTGATCGGGAAATAGCCTGTTCATCGCATTCAGATGCGCCGTAGCCAGATCATCACTTTGTCCACCGGAGAGAAAGGCACACCCTGGAACGGCCGCCGGAACTCGCTCTTTTAAACATTTGACCGTCCAGCGGGCAACCGCTTCGACACTTGCCTGCTGGGAACTTTGTTGACCTGGAATCACCATACTCGGCTTGAGTACCATCTGCTCGAGCACGACTTCTTGCAGATAGAGTTGATCAAACACCGCTTTTAGCACTGCTTGATGCACCGTATAGCTACGCTCCAACGAATGATCGCCATCCATCAAAACCTCTGGTTCAACGATCGGGGTAAGTCCACCTTCCTGGCAAAGCGCCGCATACCGAGCCAGGGCATGGGCATTCGCTTGAATACAACGTTCAGTCGGTAGACCATCGCCGATCGTAATCACCGCCCGCCACTTAGCAAAGCGAGCCCCCAGGTTGTAGTATTCCGCAATGCGATCGCGCAACCCATCTAACCCCTCAGTCACCGTCTCACCGGGCGCTTTAGCTAACGGTTTGGCACCCGCATCTAGTTTGATGCCGGGAATGATGCCAGCCGCTAACAGCACCTTGATGAATGGAATCCCGTCCTTGGTTGATTGGCGAATCGTTTCATCAAACAGAATCACGCCACTAAAGAAGTCAGCAATTCCAGGAGTCGTAAACAGCATTTCCCGGTAGGCGCGACGCATCTCTTCAGTTGCCGGAATCCCCAGCTTCTGGAAACGCTTATTTGCCGTGTTGTAACTCTCATCAGCCGCCAAAATTCCCTTGCCGGGAGCGACCATGGCTTTGGCGGTAGCCGCTAACTCTTGGTCGTACATAGTTTACTCTCCTTAGGCATCGTATTACTGCCCTGGCTGCATCTCCACCCTGATTTGACGAGTTCTAAAGCAACATGGAGATTGGCATCCTGGCAAAGGCGCTGAAATGGTATCTAGCCAAGCTACCGTCACTGCCTCAGTGCTACAACGGCATCAACGGAATTAGCGCTCTACCCTCAGTTAATCGATTTTGCGCTGTCACCGTCACCTAGCTCCGGATGGATTGGAAATATAAACTTGTGAAGCAATCTTTATCAAGTAACCAATAAATCTGCCTCTCGCTAGAGATAGACCTTGCGGTTGATCCGCGATGGTAAGGAGAAAGGAGGGATTATGCGTCAACTCATGATTCAAGTTCCACGTGGGCATGGTAAGGATGTGCTAGCGATCGCTCAGGAGTGTCAAGCAACTAACCTATCGCAGATGGAGGCACACAATGGCGATCGTGCTCTGGATTTAGTAATTGTGCATGTTTCTAACCGTCAGGTTGAGGAGGTTCTTAGAGAACTCGAAGCAGTGCCCGATGTGCAGATTACCCTATTACCCTCTGGCGTAATGGCATTGCATCCACCCGCAGAGCAAGCCGCAGACCAGGTGACAAATGTCGAGCTGCGTAGCCCTGTAGAAGTCTTTCTATCAGGCTTACAAAGCGTTGGTTCTTGGAAAGGCTTCATCGGCTATGCGGCTGTCGCAGGGATCGTCGTTTGGATTGGGTTGTATACCAACACGATCTATCTTCTGACGGCAGCCATGTTGATTGCCCCCTTTGCGGGTCCAGCGATGAACGTTGCCATTGCCACCGCTCGGGGCGATCGCAAACTCCTGGGGCGCGGTCTGCTCAGATACTTTGTGGCACTCAGTGTAACGATCATGATTGCTGCCTTCCTCAGTGTTGTCCTCAGACAAGACATTGCCACGCCACAAATGGTTGAACGCAGTCAGGTATCAACAGTGGCTGTCTTCCTTCCTCTCGCGGCTGGAGCCGCCGGAGCCTTGAATTTAGTGCAATCGGAACGCAGTAGCCTGGTATCTGGGGCTGCCACAGGGATGCTAGTTGCCGCTTCCCTTGCCCCTCCGGCGGGAGTGCTGGGCATGTCCATCGCGATCGGGCGGTGGGATATGGTGACTGGAGGCGCATTCCTGCTCCTACTACAACTCTGTGGCATCAATTTCTCGGCGGCATTATTGTTTCGCTGGGCAGGACTCTCCACCAGAGGCGCACGCTATTCTCGCGGACAGCAAAGCGTTTTCCCGATCGCGCTCTCTATCACGATACTGGCATTGATCGGGCTACTGATCTGGCAATTCGTTAATCCCCCAAATCTGGAGCGTTCCAGCCTTGCTCAACGAGCTAATGCCGAAGTACAACGGATTGTTGAACAAGAGGTAGCCGCCGAATTAGTAGAATCGAATGTGCGATTTACGCGATCGAACATTCCCGGACAAAATACATTGTTGACAATCCTATATGTCCAGCGATCGCCAACCGCAACCGAATCCACTAGCACAATTCGCGAGCGGCTGACTCAAACAGTACAAACTCGACTGATCGAGCAACAACCCAATGTAACGCCCTTAGTCAATGTCAATGTGCTTGAGCCTCCTAATCACGATCCGTAGGACAATACCAGCCGATGCGGCATGATGCAGAAATGGCCGCACAAGTCAGCATACCCTCCATCACACCAGACAAACAGATCCGTTCGCGATCGCAACATCCCACTCAAGCCCGTTTAACTAAAGCATCACCGGATTGGGGATCAAACCAGTGAATAGCATGACTGGGTAGCGTCATCAATAACTCGGAACTCGATGTGCTATGGGGGGGTAGCAGCGATCGTAGGATCACAGGCTCACCGTGGGAATTAGGGATTTTGGCGCTGATTAGATGATTCATCCCTAAGTTTTCCACTAAGAAGACCTCGCCCCGAATCGCATGAGGGTCGGCGGCAGTGGCTAACTTAACATCTTCGGGACGAATCCCCAACACAATTTCTGGCGGTGGAGTTGGTAGATCGGGGAGGGGTAGCTTGAAGTCACCCAGGAGAGCTTGGTTGCCCAGGCAGGGCAGGGTTAACAAATTCATTTGCGGACTACCGACAAATCCGGCAACAAACTGATTGGCAGGATGGGTGTAAATCCGTTCTGGGGTATCGAGTTGTTGCACATAGCCATTGTTCAGTACCGCCACCTGAGTCGATAGTGTCATCGCTTCCGTCTGGTCGTGGGTGACATAGACAACCGGCGTATTTTGAGCCGCAAAAATCTGTTTCAGGTCTGCCCGTACTCGTTCTCGCAGGAGGGCATCCAGATTACTAAGCGGTTCATCGAGCAGAAACACATCCGATCGCCGGACTAATGCCCGCCCGACCGCAACTCTTTGTCGTTGTCCCCCCGATAATTGCCCCGGTTTGCGTGACATCAAGCTCTGATCCAGTCCCAGGATGCGAGATACGTCCGCTACTCGCTGGTCAATTTCGGGTTGAGGCACTTTTTTCAGCCGCAGTCCAGCACAGAGATTTTCATACACTGTCAGGTGAGGATACAGGGCATAACTTTGAAATACCATTGCCACATTGCGATCGCCGGGACGCGCAAAGGTGACATCGCGATCGCCAATCAGAATTTGTCCTTTGGTGGGAGTCTCCAGCCCAGCAATCATCCGGAGTACGGTCGATTTACCACAACCTGAAGGACCTAATAAGGTTAAAACTTCACCCTCTTCTACAGTCAAGCTGACATCCTTGACAGGAACTACTTTCGGCGAAAAGGTTTTATTCAAATGATGCAATTGCAACGTTGGCATAAGTGATTATCCTTTAACGGCTCCGGCAGTTAACCCTTGAATAATTTGGCGTTGGAAAATTAGCACCAAGAGAATTAATGGAATTGTGCCAACGACTGTAGCTGCCGCGATCGGTCCATAGGGCGCTTCATAGGTCGAGCTACCACTAATCTGGGCAGCGGCTACAGGAATCGTTTTCATAGTATCTTCTGTAATGAAGGTGAGGGCAAAGATATACTCATTCCACGAGGCAATAAATGTCAGAATTCCAGTGGTGACTAAGGCAGGTAGGGTTAATGGCAAAACGATTTGAGTCAGCATTTGCACCGTTGTATAGCCATCGACCCTGGCGGCATCTTCTAAGTCTCTGGGAAGCTGAGTAAAAAAGCTCCGCATCACTAGAATAGTTAATGGTAGATTGATTGCTGTATAAGTGATAATTAGGGCTAAATAATTGTTCGCCAGATGAAAGAATTGAACAATTTGCAATAATCCCTGAATCAACAAAATATAGGGAAACAGCGTCACTAATAAAATGCCAGCCATCATCCAGTTTCGACCTTTGGGATGGAGCCGAGCCAGGGCATAGGCGGCAGGCGCACCGATCGCTAAACAGGTAATCGTAGATGTTACCGCCACGAAGGTACTATTCAAGATATATCGCCAAAAGGGTTGGCGTTGGAAAAGTTGAATATAGTGCGCTAAGGTAAACCGAGTTGGAAAATAAATATTGGGAATGGCAATGATATCCTCCGTCAGTTTAAAGGAGGTTAACACCTGCCATAACACGGGAGCCAGACAGAACAGCACGATCGCCGCGACTGCCAGCCAGAACAAAACATCCCCCAATGTTAGCGATCGAGATAGACGGGGGGTAGAACGCGGCTGACGGGCATTCGATACAAGGCTCATAATTAACGGGCTCCAGAGGCGTTCGATCGCGATCGAGTGATCCAGGCATTACAGAGCAGCACTGCCAGAATTAATAAAACAAAGGTGACAACAATTAAGGCAGAGGCATAACCAAAATCTAAATACCGCATGGCATTGGCATAGATATACAGCGACACGACGGCTGTTGCTCCACCGGGGCCGCCCCCCGTCATCACCTGCACTAAGTCATACACGCCAAAAGCTTGGGCAAAGCGGAATAGGGTGGCAATCAGAATTTGAGGCAGTAACAAAGGGACGGTAATCCGCCAAAACCCCTGCCAGGGCGTACCCCCATCTAAGGCATGGGCTTCATACAAATCCGATGGAATCGATTGCAGTCCCGCCAGTAACAGAATGCTGATAAAGGGCGTTGTTTTCCAGACATCCGCCACAATGATGGCTAAATTTGCTGTCCAGGGTTGCCCTAACCAGTTAACTAACGTTTCACGGGACACCAGCCCCAAGCGCAATAGGATGTCATTGGCAATGCCAAACTGATCATTAAAAATCCATGCCCACACCATCGCGATCAATGCCGTCGGTAATGCCCAGGGCAGAATTGCGATCGTGCGAACGGCTCCCCGTCCCTTAAAGGCACGATTCAATACCAACGCAATCCCCATACCAATGACTAATTCCAACAACACCGAAATTAGGGTGAAGCGAAATGTGGTGATCAAGGTCTGCCAGAAAAACCCATCACCCAGAATACGAATATAGTTGCCTAAGCCAATAAATACCGATTGCAACCCTGTACCTAAGTTATTGGCAAATAGCCCCAGCCAAAACGCCTGGGCGATCGGATAGGCAAACACTAATAACAACACAATCACCGCTGGCAAGACCAGATATAACCCGGTGCGTTGATCACGGGCTTGAATTGGATCGATCGGGGAGCGAGTTCGAGTCATCTTACGCCGCGTCCTTAACCCGCTGACTGGTCACCAACAACCGCCGCGTTTCTGCTGCCGCTGCCTGCATTGCCGCCTCGGGGGATCGTTGTCGGGTGAGTGCCATACTTAAATACCGTTGCAAAATATCGGATACCTGAGCGTATTGGGCGACCGGCGGACGCAGAACCGCGTTATCGACTAAGGTCGCGAGTTGCGGATAGTGAGGATAACGAGCGACTACATCTCGATCGGTGAACAGACTGCGAACGGCGGGAATAAAGCCCGCTTCGATGACAAAATTCTTTTGTCCCGCTGCCTGGGTAAAGAAGCGAATCGCTTTCAGTGCTGCCGCTTTATGGCGCGTGGTTTTGACAATTCCTAGCCCCCACCCACCCAGACAAGAACCACTATCCTGCCCGGCAGCCCCTAACATCGGCATGATGCCCACTCGCCCCTTTACCTTAGACGTATCACTGTTCAATAGCGGCCAGGCATAGGGCCAATTCCGCATAAACATGGCATCCCCTGCCTGGAATAAGCGCCGGGTGTCTTCTTCTACATAGGTGGTCACACCGGGCGGAGAGACTCCTTCCCGAATGGTGTTAAGCAGAAAATTTACGGCTTGAATGGCTTCCGGTCGATCGAGTCCCACCTCTAAGGTATCTGGATTCACCCAAAAGCCACCAAAGCCATGCAGCACTTCGACAAACATGGCGGCTTCCCCTTCGTACTGCCGCCCCTGCCAGAGATAGCCCCAACGGACTAACTTTTGACCTTGCACCGTTTTAGCAATGCGATCGAGATCCTCTAATGTCTTGGGCAACGGCAGTCCCGCCTGCTGCAACAAATCGGTGCGGTAATAAATCATGCCAGCATCCGATCGCACCGGTAGGCGATACAACCGTCCCTGAAACCGCCCGCCATTCACCGCTACCGTCGAGAGGGGCGCGAGTTCCGCCTGCGAAAACTCATCAGTTAAATCCATCAACCACCCAGCCGCCGCAAACTTGGGTGTCCAGATGATATCCATGTTGATCAAATCGTAGGGCGACTCTCCCAAAATGAACGAGGTGGTATACATGTTTTCCACCATGTCCACGGAATTAGGTCCCTCGACGATCTGGAGTTTGATGTTGGGGTTAGCTTGTTCAAACTCTGCTACCATCGTCTGATTCCAGACGGGCACATCGGGGGCAGGCATCAGCATCGTCAGTGTGACGGGTTGCTGAGAAAGTCCTGGCACAATTACTGTGCAGGCAACAATGACCGCGATCGCCACCAAACTCATACCTCGCAGCAGTTTAGAGCGTTGCCAACGACTGCTCAAAAGTCGCCAACAGTCGAAAATTAGATACATGAAACCATGTCACAACCAGCGTTGTGAGCGGATGGGCTTTAATAGTCCCAGAATACTCGTTGCCGATCGCAGCCAAGGCGGTTTATCGAATTATTTTAAGTTAAATATACAAATTGCATAATTTCGACATTTTTATCTGACTCGTTATTGTCTTAATTATTACTCTGAGCAAAATTTTTTTAGTTTCATCATTAATAGTTTATTGATGAAGTGAAATCAGCGCTTGCATCCAATCACGATCGCTGATTTAGCGTTATACGATCGTGATCCGGTGAACTTTTCAGACGGATCTATATGGAACTGCACCGATTTGGAATTAGTTGTTGGGATTCATTGTCGTAGTTGGCTGAGGCTGGGTAGGAGGTGCGGACTCGGCAGTGGCTAATTTTTTCAAAATGCAATCCGTTAGGGTTTCCCTTGCCACCTTTCTATGAGCATTGTTGCGATAAAAATTGGAGTCTTCCAGCACTGCATTTAGCAAGCCCTGTGCCTCCATTTGGGTAATATACTGCCGTCTGCGAGCCACACTGAGCGACTCGCAGATCCCTAAATTTACCCCGCCCAACGTCCCCGCCAGACTGCCCCCTGTTGCCCCCACCAAAAAGCCTACGAATCCACTAATGCCCATCGCCAACAGTGCCCCGATTACCAGCAACAATGATCTCATACCGTGATCCAGATAGGATGGCTACAGTCCATCCCAAGAATAGATTAGATTATGCTGCCAGCCAGCCAAGCCGAGCAACAGATTCTGGAATTGATTCACCCACTTGATGCCCAGCGCGATCGCGAAACGGTCAAATTAGAGCAGGCAGTCGGACGCATCTTAGCCGCTGCTGTCACCAGTCGATTAGATTTTCCCCACTGGGATAATTCAGCAATGGATGGGTACGCTGTACGGTATGAAGATGTCCGGGACTGTAGCCGCGATCGTCCGGTGACCTTAACCATTGTGGAAGAGATTCCGGCGGGGACTCAACCCCAATCCCAGATCCAGGCGGGACAGGCCGCCCGAATTTTCACCGGGGCAGTCATGCCTACCGGAGCCGATACCGTGGTGATGCAGGAGGAAACTCAGCGAAACGGCGATCGCGTCACAATTTTGGCGGCACCGCAACCACACGCCTTTGTCCGCCACCGGGGAGCCTTTTACCAGGCAGGTCAGCCATTACTCCCGATCGGGACTCGCTTGCAAGCGACGGAAATTGCCATGCTGGCGGCGGCTCAATCTGCCGAAGTCCCGGTTTACCGTCAGCCCCGAGTGGCAATTCTCTCTACGGGTAACGAGCTAGTCGAAGTGGATCAGCCCTTACAACTCGGACAGATTGTTGATTCCAATCGCTATGCCCTCATGGCGTTAGTGGCGCAAATGGGAGCCACACCGATCGACCTCGGCAGGGTTCCCGATGATCCGGATGCCCTGAAACAGGCGATCGCGGATGCCATAGCCACATCGGACATGGTCATTTCCTCCGGGGGCGTTTCTGTGGGCGACTATGACTATGTAGACGAGATTCTGGCAACCTTGGGAGCCACCATTCACATCCGGTCTGTTGCCGTCCGACCGGGTAAACCCCTCACCGTCGCCACCTGCCCCACCCCCTCATCTCTGTCTCTTATACACATCTCCGAGCCCACGAGACTA
>NZ_JBLZFZ010000080.1:0-28516 GCF_050753385.1 Pantanalinema rosaneae CENA516 | reverse complement strand
AGATGTGTATAAGAGACAGGAGGGGGAAGATGGGGCAGATGAGGGAGATGGTAAGTTGGCGAGGGTGTGCAGCGATCGCTGGATGTTTTCTATTGAGGTGGTGACTAAGGTTGGGAGGAAACCATCTACACCGTGTTGCCAGAGAAATTGGGCGATCGCGGCAAGTTTTTCGCCCTGCTCAGGACACAGATCAGGAAAAGCTAAACCAAGTGCCCCATTAATTTGCAGATCAATACCACCCCAGGAAATCCAGTCGCCTGCCAGATCAAGCGTTGTTGATGCCTGTTGTGGCAGAGGAGCGCTCATAGGAATCACGGCTTGGATCATGCCCTCCGCGATCGCGATTTGTTGCCGTTCTTGATAACCCGGAATCTGAGCGTTCGTAATTAGCAGATGATCTAGCATTGCCCCATCCAAACCAGTTCACCTTACTACCCTACACCTGGGCGTTCACCAATCACTCATCGGTAGCAATACCGCCAACTTGTGAGAGGCTATTTTACGGAACCCTTCTGACAGTCTGGATCGAATAGTGGTATGACGAAACCTGTAGTTGGCATTATTATGGGCAGCGATTCCGATCTGCCGACGATGAAAGACGCGATCGTGGCGTGTGAAGAATTTGGCGTAGCCTGTGAGGTCGGGATTGTTTCCGCCCATCGCACTCCCGATCGCATGGTGGACTATGCTAAACAGGCACACGAACGTGGGATTAAGGTGATTATTGCCGGAGCGGGAGGCGCGGCACACCTACCAGGAATGGTCGCTGCCTTGACACCCCTGCCAGTGATTGGCGTTCCCGTTGCCAGTCGTCATTTACAGGGCGTAGATTCGTTGTACTCGATCGTCCAGATGCCTGCCGGAATTCCAGTGGCTACCGTGGCGATCGGGAATGCTCGCAATGCTGGATTACTGGCAGTGCAGATCCTGGCAACGGCGGATGCGGCACTCCTGGAAAAAGTCCAACAATATCGCCAAAGTCTGGCTCAAATGGTGATGGATAAGCAAGCCAAACTGGATGAGGTGGGCTATCAGCGTTATTTAGAAGGCTAATCTAACCTCGCACAAACTCATATTCATAGGTACGGATCTGCTCAAACAGATCGGTATCTGCGGGGGTAAATGCACAGATGTCCCAGTAATAGATAGTCGGAGTTCCACTCTTTTGCCGATTGGATAGTAGACAGGTATTAAGATCACGAAAAATCGGCACAACATCACCTGATCCACTCATGACATAGTTACCAAAATTGTCATACACAATAAAGTGTTGATACCCAATTTCTACTAACTGCTGAATCGTGGCTAATGACTCTAAATCACCTTGAGAATTAAACGAGATATCATATTCAAAATATAGAATTGGCTGAAGCTGGGATAAGACATCAACTGACGTTTGAATAATGGTAAAGTCAAAGCCATCGGTGTCAATTTTTAACAGTTTAGCCGTTTGAAAGGATGGATAAAGTTGCAGAATGCTGTTGAGACTATGCATCTCGATAAACCATACTGGTTGTTCAGTGGTGGCTGCTGGTGCGATCGATGCTGTCCCTCGCTCAGAAACAATTTGGTCTAAGTCAACAACTTCCCCATCCTGACCAATAAAACAGGCAGCGAGTTCGATATTTCCGATCGTCCCCGCGTTATGTTCTAGATATTCCAAAAACTCTGGATTGCCCTCAATACAAAGCACAGGAATATCCGCATAACTCCGAATTAAAGCTGCACTATCCCCAACATTGGCTCCAATATCGATCGCCGTAGAATTGGCGTATTTCTGAAATACAACTTGAGCAATGTACCCTAACGCCGTATCATAGCGCCGCCAGTTTTCCTGATAGCGATCGAGGGGATGATCCGGCGGCAGCAGGATGGTATATCGACCAATTGTATAGGGCTTAGACATGGGTTAATTGTCGCGCCATATCTAGGATGCGATCGCTGAACAAGGTTGTGACCTATTAATTAGAAGATTGGGCAGATTGCCGCCGTTTCAGTAGGTTGACTAAGGCAGTTCGGTTTTGTTGGGCTTTCGTGTCCTTGGGATTAATCGCTAACACCTTGTCGTAACTGGCGATCGCATCCTCATACCGTTCCAAACTGACCAATACGCCACCGCGATTATTCCAGGCACGATGATCTTTCGGTTGCAATGCCAATGCCCGATCGTAGCTCTTAACAGACTGCTCGAACTGTCCCAAATTCTTGAAGGCAACCCCTTGATTAAACCAGGCTTCAAACCACCGGGGATTCAGTTCCAGTGCTTTGGTATAACTGGCGATCGCATTCTGAAAATCACCCAATTTCATATATGCCGATCCGCGTCCATACCAGGCTCCCGCATGATTCGGCTGATACTTTAAGGTGTTATCGTACCCGGTGATCGCCTCCTGGGGACGATTCAACTGCTTCAAACACAATGCCCACTGATACCAGACTTCGGCATTCTCCGGCTGCAAGTGCAGAGCTTTGTCATAACTTGCCATTGCCGCCTCATGATCTCCCAGATCTCTAAGGGCATCTCCCCGACCCACCAACGCTTCCTGATAATCCGATCGTAGTTCTAAAGCGTGATTGAAATGAGACACCGCCCCTTCATGGCGACCCGTAGCATGGAGAGCAAACCCCTGGCAAAACCAGGCATCTGCACAATCTGGTCGCGCCTCCAGCACATGCCGCAACACTCCGATCGTCTCCTCGTACTGCCCGGTGGCAAATAACGCAAAGCCCTGACAGTACCAGGCATCTAGACAGTCCGGTTGATTCTGGACAACCTGCTGCAACACGTCAATCGCCTCCTGATATTGACCAGTCGCATAGAGCGCCTGACCTAAGATACAGGCGGCATTCGGGAATTCGGCATCCAGCGCTAACACCTGCTGACAACTACGAATCGCTAGTTCGTACTGCCCAGACACATAGGCTGTCCAAGCCAGACTATAGTGAGCCTGGGGGCTATCCGGTTGCAGAGCGATCGCGTGTTCAAAACAGGCGATCGCGTCGGCATGATGACCTAAATGAATTAAGGCACTCCCTTTGTCTTGCCATACCTCGGCAGCATCCGGTTGTTGTTGCAGGAGTTGATCGCAGTGGGCAACGATCGCGGCATAATCAACGGATTCCTGATCATCGAGTGGCGCGGTAGTTGCCGGTTGGTCTGCCTGCCATATTAAGGTATCAGCCGCTGGCCCATCAGTGTAATCATCGTTGACTGTCTCGATCTGGATGGTCTGGCTCATGATATCCAAATCCTCTTTTTACCTATGTACTGTCGCGAACTGGAGCTAATTCGCCTCAGGGGAACTGAGAACTACTTATCAGAGTACCCAGTCCACTCTCTAAGCACCACAAAAATTTTGGATGTCAGCCAAAATACGGAGAAGTGGGGAGATGGGGAGATGGGGAGATGGGGAGATGAGAGAGCAAAGGATATTTCCCTACCTACCTCACTGCCTTATCTCCCTTACCTTCCCCACCTGCCTCAACCTCCTTACCTCTCCTTATTACAAATTGCATAGCAACAATGCGGGAGATCGTGATTGGGTTAAATCCTTGCTGGGTAAGCCTTCCGGCTCTATGAAGACAATTTTTTGCTAATCTGAAAAAGTTTTTTTGCCCGAGGTGATATGAAACCTGAAACAGCGGGGTAAGTTACATCCAGGAGTTAGAACCAAATACCCCGCGCCTAATAAAGGAGAAACCTCTCATGAAGTCTGAATTTCAAGCCAAGTTCCTGCAACACCTCGCCCAGAAGAAGCAAGACGAAGGCTTCACCCTGATTGAACTGTTGGTTGTAATTATCATCATCGGGATTCTGGCTGCGATCGCTCTACCTTCCTTCCTGAACCAGGCAAACAAGGCGAAGGAATCGGAATCGAAGCAGTATGTGGGTTCCATGAACCGGACTCAGCAAGCTTACTTCCTGGAGAAAAATACTTTTGCATCGGATATCTCGTTGCTCGGGTTAGGGATTAAGACGGATAGCACCAACTATACCTATTCAATCACCGCTCCCGGAACCACTTCAGTTGTTAACCTGTCCTTCCCGAAGAATGCAGCGACACTACGGGCACATACCGGTGGTGTGCAAATCGGTCTCACAGGGGCAACGGGTAACGAAGCGACGACTCTGGCTGAACTGTGTCAATCCACTCGTCCGACGGCTGGTAGCGCAGCGGGTGTTGCCTTCTCGGCTAGTAACACCAGTGTTGGCCCAACCTGCGGTGCTGGTTTTGAAACCCTGAATAACTAATGATTCGTTGATTGCCTCAGGGCGATCGCGATGGTCTAAACCTTACCCTTATTAGACCCTAATATTTAGAGTGGGCAGAAGATATTTGCCCACTCTTTAATTTTTGCGAATGATTACGTTATACTAAGCGTAGTCGTTATGAGTTTGTGAAGTAATGACCTCTTCAACTATTGAAAACTTAGTCATTATTGGTTCTGGGCCGGCAGGATATACGGCAGCGATTTATGCCGCTCGGGCAAATTTGAAGCCATTTGTGTTTGAAGGCTTCCAGGCTGGAGGTTTACCGGGTGGACAACTCATGACAACCACCGAAGTGGAAAACTTCCCTGGCTTTCCGGAGGGCATTACGGGTCCCCAATTGATGGATCGGATGAAGGCGCAGGCGGTGCGTTGGGGGGCTGAATTGGTGACGGAAGATGTTGAATTTGTCGATTTCAGTCAACGTCCGTTTGTGATTCGTTCCAGTGAGCGGGAAGTACGCGCCCATAGCGTGATTATTGCGACGGGGGCGACCGCTAAACGGTTGGGCTTACCCTGTGAACATGAGTTTTGGAGCCGGGGCATTTCGGCGTGTGCGATCTGCGATGGCGCTACTCCCATTTTTCGATCGGCGGAATTAGCGGTAATTGGGGGCGGTGATTCGGCAGCAGAAGAGGCAATCTATTTAACCAAATATGGTTCGCATGTGCATTTGCTGGTACGGGGCGACAAAATGCGGGCCAGTAAAGCCATGCAGGATCGGGTGTTAAAGAATCCCAAGATTACGATTCACTGGAACACAGAGGCATTGGATGTGTATGGTGATGACCAGCACATGCAGGGGGTGAAGTTACACAATCGGCAGACTGGGGAAATCGTTGAGTTACCCGCTAAAGGGTTGTTCTACGCGATCGGGCATACTCCCAACACGGCTTTATTTCAAGGGCAACTGGACTTGGATGATGTCGGTTATATCGTGACGAAGGAAGGTGTGCAGACCAGTGTCGAAGGAGTCTTTGCGGCTGGAGATGTGCAGGACCACGAGTATCGGCAAGCCATTACGGCGGCGGGAACGGGATGTATGGCGGCGATGCTGGCAGAACGCTGGCTGTCTAGCCATCAGTTGATTCAAGAATTTCATCAGACGACGGAAGCCGAAACCCATACGGCGACTCCTGCCACCAAGCAGACCGAAGAGGAGCAAGCCTCTGGCTTTGATGCCGATCGCACCCGGCATGAGGGCAGTTATGCCTTACGCAAGCTGTACCACGAAAGCGATCGCCTAATTATGGTGAAATATGCCTCGCCGCAATGTGGGCCCTGCCATACGCTGAAGCCGATCTTAAGTAAGGTGGTGGATGAGTTTGATGGCAAGATTCATTACGTGGAAATCGACATCGAACAGGATCCCGATATTGCCGAAGCAGCGGGAGTCGTGGGTACACCGACCATTCAATTCTTCAAGTCTAAAGAGAAAGTGGGTGAACTGAAAGGCGTGAAACAAAAAAGCCAGTATCGCCAGGAGATCGAAGCCCACTTGTAAGCAATCAGTGGTCATGGAGTCACCTTCATGACCATTGGCTTTAATTGTGAATTGTGCGATCGGGCAGGGTGGCTCCGCGTAGATCGGCATCGGTCAATATTGTGCCTGTAAGGTCAGCATCACTGAGATCTGCTCCCCGCAAAATGGCTCCCGTCAGGTCGGCATAGCTAAGGTCAGCCCCCCGTAAGCTGGCTTCACTTAAATCAACTCCTGCCATTCCCTGATGGGCGCGTCTGGATAATGAGGCTCGACAGAGTTTTGCCCCATCCAGATTCGCCTGGTGCAGTAAGGCTCCGCCTAAATGGGCATAGCTTAAATTTGCCCCTTGTAAGATGGCATGACCTAAATCAGTGCGGTAATCGGCTCCGGGCTGGAGATCAACTTCGATTAATAGCGCATTGGATAGATCGGCTCTGACTAAGTTGGCTCCACACAAGCTGGCTTTGATTAAATTTGTGGATTTAAGTTGAGCTTGCAGCAATTTTGCCCCACTTAAATCCGCTTCCCGCAGAATGGCTTGGGAGAGATCCGCTTCACTCAGATCCGTGCCCCATAGCAGCGCTTCGCTCAGGTCTGCCGCCTGAAAGATCGCCTGACTGAAATTGGTTTTACCTAAACGAGCCTGCCGTAGATCCGCTTGGCTCAGGTCGATCTGTTGGAGTTGCAAGTTCAGCAAATCAACTTCCCGCAGGTTAATCCGGTGGAAATTTCGCTGTCCGGCAGTGTATTGCTTCAGCAATTCTTCGGCATTCATCGGCTACCTCGATCGTTAGTGCATCACGCATGGAGTGGTGTGGCTTAGAGCGGGGATGGTCTGAAACCCTGTGATCAGAGTATTACCCCTACAAAAGGTTAGCGACATGTTTAGCACATTGCTAGTCCATGTTTCGAGTGCTGTGACCCAGTTGGACTGTCAACAGGCTTGGTTTTGCCTCAGCGTAGTGCCAAATCTCTGGATTCAAGAACTCATTTTTAATTGCTTGACAACTTTATAACTAATTAGTTATTAAATATAAAGGCGAACCAATATTGGTGTTTGCTGCTAATTCATCCCTTTCATTGGAATCATGACAACTGCATTACAAAGGCGCGATCGCGCCAGTTTATGGGATCGATTTTGTAACTGGATCACCAGTACCGAGAATCGGCTGTATGTCGGCTGGTTTGGCGTATTGATGATCCCCACGGCGTTAGTCGCCACGATCGTATTTGTCCTAGCGTTTATCGCGGCACCTCCCGTTGATATTGACGGCATTCGGGAACCTGTTTCCGGTTCGCTGCTCTATGGCAACAACATTATTTCGGCAACCGTTGTGCCCACCTCAGCCGCAGTCGGTCTACACTTCTACCCGATTTGGGAAGCGGCTTCTCTGGATGAGTGGCTGTATAACGGTGGACCCTACGAGATGATTGTGCTGCACTTCCTGATTGCTGTTTATGCTTACATGGGGCGGCAATGGGAACTTAGCTATCGGTTAGGGATGCGTCCCTGGATTCCGGTAGCATTTTCGGCTCCAGCCGCCGCTGCGACGGCAGTCCTACTGATCTATCCGATCGGGCAAGGCAGCTTCTCGGATGGCATGATGCTGGGGATTTCCGGCACATTCAACTTTATGATTGTGTTCTCACCGGAACATAATATTTTGATGCATCCCTTTCACATGCTGGGTGTGGCGGGTGTGTTTGGTGGGGCGTTGTTCTCCGCCATGCATGGTTCTTTAGTCACCTCCAGTCTAGTACGGGAAACGACGGAACTAGAATCGGCAAACGTGGGTTACAAGTTTGGTCAGGAAGAGGAAACCTACAACATTGTGGCGGCTCATGGCTACTTTGGACGGTTGATCTTCCAATACGCCAGCTTCAACAACTCGCGATCGCTGCACTTCTTCCTGGCTGCCTGGCCGGTGATTGGTATCTGGTTTGCGGCTCTCGGAGTCAGCACCATGTCCTTTAACTTAAATGGATTGAACTTCAATAGCTCTATCCTCGATAGTCAAGGCAATACCGTCAACACCTGGGCGGATATCCTGAACCGCGCCAACCTGGGGATTGAAGTGATGCACGAACGCAATGCTCATAACTTCCCACTGGATCTGGCGTTTGGTGACAGTCAACCGATCGCGCTAGTCGCTCCTACCATTAGCTAACTCAGCGCACTTTTCTTACTCCCTCATTCAATCAGCGTCCTTTATCGGAGGGCGCTTTTTTGACGTTTAGCTAGCTGGTTTGAGGGTATTGGCACGTTCCTCCCAATTCTGCCCATCAAACGGTTGCACCTGGAAGCGAGATAACTGATCGCCATCCAAACATCGGACATTGACATCGATCACATTGGGATGCGATCTCGGAGTATAAAGGTGCTGCTGGATTGTGTGACCATCTGCTAAGTAATGGGAATAGTGCTGATAAGCTTTTCGCTCTAAATCGACAAAAAATTTATGAATAGATTTTATACCAAATGGATTGCACTAATTTAGCGGCAATTTCATTAGATATAGATTGCTCCGGCGCGATCGGTATAGTGCTTTAGACAAACGGCATCATGCCCCTGATTCAGCTATTTCCCAGACAGTAGCTTCATAGAGATAAATATATGTGTTGCATCTAATATTGCGTTTTCCTATCTCCGTAATGAACCTGAAATTATGCGGAAAGATTCTTGCTAATCATCTTAAACAGCGTATTATGCAGAAATAATCGGCATAATTAGTGATTTGGGATCTTAGGCTGAATCATTCTGCCTATCTACCCCAAATTGGGATCTTAGGCGGAAAAATTCCGTCTATTAATAGTTAGCCTGCAAAACCTTTGCCTCGCACTCTTAGCTATGCTTGAAAGTTCTTACTATTGCAGGTTCGGTTTAAACTGGAGATACTAGAGCAGTAGAATTAATTCTCCGGAAAACCAAATTACCTTCAGAGCACTTATTTTGACCTTCAGCTTTCTTAAGAAAAATACATAAATGTGTATCATTGATGACACTCCAGTTCCAATCAAAATTACGGTTTTAACTGAGGAAGGTGAAAGTAAGGAAGATGTGATCCACTACAAAATCAGGTCTGTTCACCGACGGCATGGAAATTTCGAAAAATGTATATGGACTATTTCACCACAAGAGGAGGTTGGCTGTTTCCAAGTTGCAGCATCTGAGGAATGGTTAGAAGCCACTGAAGGGTGGGGAGTCAAGATAAATGCAGAAGGTAGATTGGAGCAGATTGGTGTTTCAGAGCAAGATGAGGTTTTAAAGATTGCAAAATTTGTTGATAGCAGTTCAACTCGTGAGTGGCATGGTTATCCAGCGGATTTCCGTAGAAGACAACAAGATAAACCGTCCGAAAGAGTTTTAATAGCGTGGAAGAATAGAGGTTTGATCAATAAGACAAAAATGAGCAAGATTACGCAGCGAAAGCCATGCAACCTTTAAAGATTACAATATATGGTGATTTTTGGGACTGCCAGATATACAGGGGGAGGCTTTATCTCTGGTATGCTGATGGCTCTATCGGAGTGTATAACTGGGACGCTTTAGTAGAAGACAGTTTTAGAAGCAAGGTTGATGAGTTAGTCCTTCAGTGTGCGTTTACAAGAGGCGATTATTTATACGGAGATACTTTGTTTCTACTTTTTGAGGATGCGGACATCAAAAAAACTCTGTTCAAAAAGTTCTCAAAAGCATCTGAAAAAAATCTATCTGTCAGTTCCAAAAAATTACAGGAATTTGAGTTCTCCAGACAGAAAAATCCTGTACAAGAGCTGCCTACTGATACTTGTATTTATAGCAATACCCTCTTTACAATAGCTGACTCTGGTGTTTATAGTGCATCTGTGCATAAAAAAGGAATGAGATTTGGAGTTAGCAAACGTCCCAAAAAGTTATGGGATTGTCCACTAATCTCTATGAAAGCTAGCCGTAATGCCTTAGCAATGGCAGGAGGTGAGGAAGGAGTCTTTGAGCTTCATCTTGACAACTACCATGGTAGTTTCTCAAATTTAGAAAGAGTAGAAGATAGAATTTATAAGATTAGTAATCATCATTCATCTTTAGTTGATTGGTCTTTTGCAAGTCTCTATAGCTCATCTTATGTTGACACAGGTTTCCTCGCAGCTTTCGGTTGGGACGAAAATCAAGACACAAGAAAATTTGAAAGAAAATTCAAAAAAATAATTCCTGACTCGGTAATTTTTGACAAAATAGGTTTTAGTTGGGGTTCACAAGAAAAAATTTACCTTGCCAATTGCAACACGATTGAAGTCGTTAAATACGTTCAAAGTGGTGTGGGTTCTGACAATGAAAGTAATGCTTTCCAGCATTTAGAATCCATTAATTTTGATGCATCTCATGGTGACATTACAAGCGGAGGAATAGCTTATTTTGGTGTCATCGTCGAGTACGAAGATGCTCTTTCAGTTCTGTGCAGTGATGATACACTAATTACTTTCCCAGAGGCAGTAACTAGATGGAGAGTGTATCCTCGTTCAAAACGATATGAAAATCACCTACATATTGTCTATGAGGATAGATTAGTTGTTTATTCATTCAATCATGATTACTTTGTTGACCAAGTTCATAAAGTGAAAGGAATTCAGTACCGAGAGAAATTCCAACAACAGGCTAACAATTCGCTTGCACCCGACCGTTTAAAGATGACTGGCTAAGTTCCAGAGGTTGCTTTCGGCGGGTGAAGCGAGCCGTTAGACGTACTAATATGCTTAGGCATAGCTTTAGAACAGCCAAAATTTGTATTGCTTGAAATAATTTATGATTTTTTCCCACAACTCTTCTTCACTAGGTTTACTGAAATGTGAAGTTCCCGATAATAAATTGCCGGATTGCGTTTTCCTTAAGCTAGAGGCTGCTCTAGGTAATTTAAAGGGCAATGTAAATGTATTGCAATACTTAACTGGCAAGGTTAAAACAAGGGATGTAATTAATCTTAAATTAACGATTAATTTTAACGAACAGTGGGAGGAATTACCTGGTGGCAGAGTTCGATTCGGTTTAACCTCAGGCGAACTGCGGTTGGGTATCCACAATGGTAGAGTTGCTTACGGTTCTCGCACATTAAATGACAATCTAGAAACTGTCTTGAACATAAGTAGGGTAGAGAAAAATGCTGTTGTGTCTAAACAAGGAATTACCTTTGGTACAGACAAGCAAGGAACAACAGGTAATCTAACAAAGAGTTTAGATAGAACAGTAGAAACAACAGATACTTTTCAAGTGCGCTCATACCAAGTAACTACAAAAGGCTCTGAGGAAGATCCTGTATGGGACTTTGCGGTGAAGACTAGCGATCCTGTTCTTAAAGGAACCTTAATTCAAGAAAACTTGGCTTTGGTAGATATTCTTCAAAGGCCCTGCTACATCAAAGCTACTTTTGAAACATCGATTCGCCATATATTTATTACTGATGTTGAAGGTTTTTGGTCAGGGAAGATATCTAGAGAGAAACGAATTGTTCTAGATAAGTTGATTATTCTTAGTTTACTTAAACCTAAGCTAAAGCCTTATATTAGCAAGCAGGAGATTCAGTATGAGTGAACAGAAAATAAATCTTGAAACTAGAATAAAGCAAGTGCTAGATTCCCAAGGAAAAAGTCTTGTCGAATTAATACGTATTGCTGGACTTGATCCATTAAGTGATTTTTCTGAGTCTGATCTAAGTGAAATATCTTTTGTGGGTGAGAAGCTTGCAAGAGCAAATTTCTACGGTACAAAGTTTAATAAGGCAAATTTCAGCAAAGCAGACTTGAGCCAAGCAGACTTACGACAAGCAGATCTTAGCGAAGCCAACTTATCTGATGCAATCCTGACAGGTGCAAATTTGGAGGGCGCAAATTTAGAGGGAGCAAACTTACGTAATGCAAATCTTGCCCACTGTAATTTAGTTCATGCAAATTTAGTTAAGGTGGATCTTACGAATGCTGATTTAAGAGGTGTTGATCTTTCAAGTACAAATCTCTTGGAGGCAAAGTTAGATGGTATTAAACATACTCCTCAGGCAAAAGACCAAAAAACATTTGGCACAATTACTACTAAAGCTAGTATTTATGATGGCTATTATGCTCAGTATTCGCGAAGAAATATTGGACATGGCAAGTCGGAATCTGCTGCTCGTGCTGATTTAAAGGCATCTCAAGAACAGCAAAACAAAAAACAAAATCAATAACCTTTTACTGTCAGCTTAAAAGTACGTCTAACAATTCTGGTGCAGCGGATTGACCGAAGCTGCTTGGATTGGATGCAAAGATGTTGGCAACCGCTGACCAGAACCGTTCTACTGCTTTGTACAAGGGTTTTGGCAACCTTCGAGCCAATCTTGTTGGTCAGCAAGTATCGAATCAGAACAGGGGAAATGGGAGCTTAGTCTAGCTTTGTCCAAGTTGGGGAATGCCAGATTGTAAAATAGAGGTGGTAAACCATTATTCTTGAGAAATCTATGTCTTCTGCTGCGATCGCCACGCTCGTAAAGATGGTCGAATCCTTGCCCGATGAGTTGCAGGAAAAAGTTGTAGAACATATCCGAGACTACATCGCGGATTTAGAAGATGAAAAGCGTTGGGACACCTCATTTCAACGGACACAGGGTAATCTAGTTGCGGCAGCCCGGAAAGCGAAGCAAGAAATTGCAGCGGGGCAGTCGGTGCCGATGGACTATGAGCAGCTATGAAGTCTGCAACGTTACCCTCTTTTTGGTCGAGATACCGAGAATTAAGCAGTTCCGTGAGAGCAGGGGCGCGAAAAGCATACCGACTGTGGGCAGAGAACCCATTTCATCCATCGTTGCATTTCAAGTGCATCAACAGTGAGGAGGGCATTTGGTCTGTGCGAGTGACTCGAAGCCATCGTGCTCTTGGAGTCTTGGAAGGTGACACAGTAACGTGGTTTTGGATCGGTGATCATGATGAGTATGAGCAATTTTACTCATAAGCGGCAGCAGTAGAATCATTGTTAGACCGCTAAATCTTGGTTGGGACACAGCTTGAAGCTTGTCTGTGTGTGCAGCAGCTATTTCCAACTAATCTCGTAGTTGCAGCTTAAATCATGAAAGTGATTTACAAAATAAATTATCCCAATGGGAAAATTTATATTGGGCAAGATTTGACAGATAACATTAATTATTTTGGAAGTGCCAATAGTAAATTAATTGAAAAAGATTTTACTAGGGAACAAAGAAGAGACTTTGTAATTAGGAAAGAAATACTTTGGGAGTCAGAAACAGCTTCAAATCAAGAGGTTAATACGAAGGAAGTAGAATATATTTTGCTGTTTAGAGCGAATGACCCTAGCATCGGCTATAATCAACGACCTAAATTCAATGGTTAGGAACTCCAACAAATGCTTGCTCTGAGTCCGTATGGGAATATAATTTTGTGCGGTCAATTTTTTGATTCCCATGTCAACAAGTGATTCTGAGTTGCAAGCTCAAGTCCGAAATATTCTAGATGCGATCGCCTTCACCCCTTTTGAGCAGTGCCAACCATTGAGCCGTGAGTTTAGTAGTATTCCTGCGCGTCCTGGTATTTATGCAATTCGGCACAAAACTGATGGGTTGCTCTATATCGGTAAAACAAAGAGTTTACGCGGTCGCTTTAGTGGTGGGCATAAAGCTTTTTTGTGGGCTTGGCTCGACAAGTACAACGATGAAGATGTGCGGATCGCAGTACAGGTCATTTCGCATTGGGGAAACCCCGCGCTACTATTGGAACTAGAAGCCATTATTTTAAGAGCCACAGAACCCCCTTACAACGCCCAGATCCCCACTGAAAGGTGATGCTATGCAAGCCAAACTCCAAGAACAACTTTCTTCGGTTGATGCTGAAGTCATTTTAGGGCGTTTGCCTGAGCGAATTCGGAAGGCTCTGATGGAGCGTGCTGCTGAGATTGAGTACCCCGTTGAGGCAGTGATTGAGATGGCGATCGCAAGCTTTCTTGATTCAGAGGCGTTAGGTTTTGCAGATTGTAAACCAGGGCGAGGTCAGTAGCGTATTTAGGTTGGTGCTTGCGCGGTCTAATCGGGTCGAGGAGAGCATTTAACTTTCCCCTCCCACACCACCTGCCATGCGGGTCCGCAACAGGCGGTTCATGACGACGCGCAAACAGCACTGATGGCTTAAACGTATCCTTGAACTTTCATCCAAAGTTGTTTAATCGATAGCAATCCCTGTTGCTCTAACCACTCATTCGTCATTCCCGTATGCGTTGCTAACGTCTTTGACAAGCGCCAATAGCCTTTACGACTAATGCTCGTCAAAATCGCCTGACGCTTGGTTGTCCCGAGTTTGAGCAAGTTGGTGATGCGGGTTCTGGGTCTACGCCACTGCTTCCAGTAACACATCCGCATCCGCCGCCTCAACCAACCGTCTAACGCCTCAATGGGACGGTAATGTTGGGAAATGCCAAAGTAGTTCATCCAGCCTCGCAAGTATCGGTTCAACCGTTCGATTCGTTCGGCCATCGAGACTCCCCAACTCCGGGAAGTTAACCCCTTGAGCCGGTGTTTGAAGTCTTTGAGTGCTTGGTGGGATGCGACGATCCGTTCGCGCAGCGTTGCGAAGCAATATGCCTCGGAAGGTAAACCCCAAGTATTCGAGGTCTTCGATCTTGACCACCCGACTCTTCTCACGATTGACCTTGAGCTTCAGCTTTTGGGTCAGGTAATGGCTAATCTTCGCCTATTGCTTCGCAACGCTGACGCGAACACCCGTCGCCCTGCCCGTCTACTTTTGACCAGGATCACAAGGTCATCCATATAGCGAACAAAGCAATGCCCTCTGGCTTCAAGCGCTTTGTCGAGGTCATCCAGGAGGATATTGGACAATAACGGGGATAAGGGCGACCCTTGCGGTGTCCCCCAATCCGTTGCCTCAATCGTGCCCTCGACTAACCCCCCAGCTCTGAGGTAACGACCGATGAGCCGCACAAGTACCTTATCAGTGACCTTGCGGGCAATGCGAGCCATCAGCACATCGTGGTTCACCGTATCAAAGAATTTCTCTAGATCCAGGTCAACCGCATACCGATACCCCGCCTTCACAACGGTCTTTACCTGCCGGATCGCTCCGTGAGCAGACCGTTTGGGTCGGCTCCCAAAACTGGACTCAGAAAATCCAGGGTCAAAAATGGGCGTGAGCACTTGCAGAATGGCTTGTTGGATCACCCGGTTAACGACACAAGGCACACCCAACTTGCGTTCTCCCTTGCCTTTGGGCTTGGGAATTACCACCCGTCGCACGGGGCGCGGTTGGTAGTTGCCATCCATCAGGAATTGACGAATCTCATGCCAATGCTCCCTTGCGTAGGCAGGAAACTCTTCCAAGGTCATCCCGTCACTGCCAGGTGCACCTTGGTTTGATTTCACTCGGTCTCAGGCTCGTTTGACATTGTCGCGCTCTAAGATTTGCGCCATCAGGTTGTCTAAGGCTGGCTCAATGTCAGCACGCCAAACACCATCTCCCCGTCCGGGTTCATTGATGCGCTTGAGTTGTAGGCTCTGACCTAGTTCGTTCATGTTTGTCCCTTCGCTCCCACGGGGGAACTACTATGGACTCTGCTGACTTCTGCCTAACTCACCATCAAGCATTGCTACTCACTGTGCCGTTGAAGTCACCGTAGGGTTCGGTGGGTGCTCTATCCGTTTCCAGATTGCCCTCAGTCCGACTCCCCTAGCCCCTCAAACTGCCGTTAGGCAGACCTCCCCAGATAAGAGCGTGATCTGTCCCGCCGCAACCGCATCATTTACTGTGCCCTTTGAACCGAGGGTTTCGTTGTGTTGTGCCAACTCACCCAGGGGTCTTCGCCTGCTATGACGTTTCTATTCGTCGGCTCGTCGGTTTGCCGCTGGCTTCCTCCAGATACTCCCTCGCGAGAGTACCCTTGCCTTAAGCTAGTGGTTATCGTCACTCGGAACTTTTGGGTTCATTTGGACGTTGGTTCCACCACAGGGGACTTTCACCCCATTAGATCACGCCCATGCTGTCCCTATGCTGGATTGCAGTACGCTAAACAAGAACTGGATAGGGTTGACAGTTCTAATTCTAAAAAGGAGTTTCCAAATGAAGAAAGTGATCCCTGCGATCTCCTACGTTGGAAAAGAAGTCTTTATTGGAATTGACGTACACAAGAAAACTTATGCCGTTGTAGCGCGGATGGACGGAGAAGTGGTCAAGAAATGGACAACGGCTGCTGCTCCTCAAGGACTTGCTGAGCAACTGCTGAAGTTCTTTGTTGGGGCAAACATTCATACGGCTTATGAAGCTGGGTTTTCAGGGTTTGTTCTACATCGCGTGTTGACCAGCCACGGAATTCATAACCTTGTGATTCATGCTGCTGGAATCGAAGTTGCTGTCAATGACCGGGTGAAAACCGATAAACGCGATGCCCAAAAGCTCTCGACACTTTTGGAAGCTAGGCGATTAAGAGGAATTCGAATTCCCAGTGAAGCACAAGAACAACAGCGAATGCTGACTCGAACTCGACAACAACTGGTTGAAGATCGCACCGCTGTGAAAAATAAGATTCGCATGAAATTTCACCAACTCGGTCTCATTGACAATGATGAGAACCGTCCGATGACTCACCGATTGGTTGAAAAACTACTTCCCAATGTCTCAGCCCAAGAGTTCATCCTGGCAATTGAAGCTTACTGGAGCATTTGGAAAAAGCTGGATGAGGAGATTAGCAAGCTAGTTGCGGAGTTGAAGCAGCAAGCAAAATCCGACCCAAATGAAAACACCTATCGGTCCGCTCCTGGCGTTGGTCCTCTTTCGGCTCGGATTTTGTCAAACGAATTGGGCAATATGTCTCAATTCAGGAATGAACGGCAGTTGTTTTCCTACACAGGGTTGACTCCAAGTGAGCATTCCAGTGGTGAAAACATCCGCAAAGGAGGGATTAGTCGGCAAGGGAACAGCCGATTGAGAGGCATCCTGGTTGAAATTGCTTGGCGAGCAATCGACAAAGACACGGCATTACGAGCGTGCTTTGACCGCCTCCACCCACGAATTGGGAAAAAGCGGGCGATTGTGGCAATTGCCCGAAAACTCATTGGACGAATTCGAGCCGCTTTTCAAGCAGAAGTTGAATACAAAGTAGGATATTTTGGTCTTGAAGGTGAAGCAGCTTAAAGAACATAGTCTTGATGAGCAATGACAATCTTGAAATGATTAAAAACAACATTAGGAATGGAATCAACGAAATTCCCTGCTGTGACCACGTTGAATGCCCGGTGAGCAGTCCCCTGATCACGTCATGCTGTTTGCGGCGCAGCACCTTTGATAACGGATGAGGAACGTGTAGCATCATTACGATGATGACTACGAATGACTGGTTGTTGAGAAGGTCCTAATGTTGAGTGAGTGGTTTGTTGAGGAGGTGGTGGCGGACATTAGATTTTTGACTGCTAAACAACTCAAACAAAATTACCGGAATTAGGCTCCGATTGCGAATGCCACACCTCCAAGGGCGGCTCAGTTTTATTTGCGATAGATTAATTGTTTTTACTTTCAGCTTGACAATCCACATGACTGGGCGTACACAACCCCAATGCACACCGACCGCCGAGAGATTGTCTATCGGAGTTCGAGATGGTCTGCGGCGGGTGATGGGCACCGTTATGCGTTGGGGGGAACCTTTGGCGATGTCATCTGATTGAGCTGCCTGCGCTAGTTCTTGCAGTTCCGGTATAACCAAGGTATAACTGAAGAGTAGGAATTACAGTTAAGGTCACTATGAAAACTGCAATTTCCCTTCCGGATTCAGTTTTTGATGAGGCGGAAGCACTAGCTCAGCAGTTAGGCTTGTCACGCAGTGAACTTTATACGAAAGCGTTGCAAGCGTATTTGAAAAAGCACAATCGTAATCAAATTTTGCACAAGCTGAACCAAGTTTACTCACAGGAGTCTTCTGAATTAGATCCGGTGACGGCAAGAATGCAATTTATGTCTCTCCCTCGTGAGGATTGGTAATGTATCGGGGAGAAATTTGGTGGGCGAATTTACCTGATCCAGTAGGTTCAGAGCCTGGATACCGTCGTCCTGTTTTAGTCGTTCAAGACGATACCTTTAATCAAAGCCGTATCAGTACAGTTATCGTTGTCATTATCACTTCAAATATTCAGTTAGCAGAAGCCCCAGGTAATGTACTTTTGCCGAAAGGAGCAACAGGCTTGTCTAGGGATTCAGTCGCTAATGTATCTCAAATTCTCACAGTCGATAAAACATTCTTGGTTGAATGTATTGGTTCCCTACCAAACGAATTGCAGGAGGAGATAGATGATGGACTACGAACAATCTTGTATCTGTAGCAACGCCAGCTAACAAGCCGCTGCGCCGAAACGCCGCAATCTGGTCAGTTGAGTATTCAAAGCTCTCTGCCTGTATCCGGTGAGCTTGATCGTTGTGCTGCTCGCGCGGCTTGAATGCAAGTGGTAGTTTTTGAATTTAAACATGGCTCGTTTCTGGAAAGAAAAACTTGACCCAAGCCAGCATACTGATTTCATGGGACATTGTCATGTCGGCGGTTTACCCGTTCAGCCACCGCGCGATAATCTCATTGAACATTGGGTTTATCCGCTCGTGAGGTTAAGTCCCAGCCCGATCAAGGTCACTAACCCAATCAAGCCGAGCGATCGACGAAAGTAGTTAACCCCCTCAAACAGTTCCTGCCATGCCCAAGTGAATAAAGCACCAAACGCGACTAAACTCAATGCTGTCTGAAGGTTGCCACTGGGGAGCACGAATTGCAGCAACGTCGCTGTTGACCCAAGCAGAATCGGTAGATTGGGCATTTGAGCAATCACAATATTGCCCTCACTATCTCGAAAAATGCGATCGAACAGGCTGGGTTGCTTCGGCTGAAGTTGCTCTGAATCACGGTTCAATTGTGTTGTCATTACCCTGGCTGAAATACGACTGAAAACCAATGTTAATTTGTCCGGCATCACCGCACCTATATCGGACGTTAGATTCACCAGGTTCGTCCACCGTTTTTGTGCTTGAGGCGGTCAGCGCCACTGTTGAGTTTGGCATCCATAGGTGATTGCCAGGTTTGCTCAACCCTTAGCTCGATCGGCGATCGTCTGATCACCATCTTGGTGCGGCAGAGTGTCAATGGATCTAGTAATGCCTCATGCTACGATGCAACGAGCCATTCTCCTGATCCTGATTGTTGTGTTAACTGATCAACATATTGCTGAAGCACTAAGCCGCGCATACGTTCGTGCGATCGCTGGACGTGCCGGACTCAATCTAGCGATTCGGGAATATGACTATGGCGTAGATGGCAGCTTTGATGAAGTCATTGTGCGTCAAAATCGACGGATCGAATCTGGCTTTTCCCTCAGTTTTCAGCTCAAAGCCTCAACCCAATGGCAACTTGACTCTACCCATGTCATCTATGACCTAGAAGCGAAAACCTACAATGACTTGATTCTCAGACGTAGCATGAGAGCTGCAATACCCTGCATCCTGATCTTGTTAGCGTTACCCCCTGATTCCGAACGATGGCTGATCTGTGAAGAATCGGAACTGAGATTGCAAGGAACTTGTTACTGGGAATATCTCAGTGGTAGTCTCACGGAAAACCGCACCTCTATCAGAGTTCGGATTCTGCGATCGCAACGACTAACCCCAAAATCTTTGTTAGCCTTAATGCAGAACGTCAAAACAGGAGAGTGGTCATGACTCCCGAAGTCTTGTCAAATTACCCTCCAATCCAAGAGCTTCGTGTAGCTGAAGTAGTTCACTATCTTCAACAAAATCACTGGGCGGCAATCAGTCATCGCAATCCACGGTTGCTTGTTTTTGAGAAGGGTGTAGATGATCAAGGCAAACCGATTCAAATTGTTTTGCCTAATCAGGATGACTATGAAGACGCGCCCTATTTATTAACTAAAGCAGTGAATCTGTTGTCTGTTCTACAAAGTGTATCTTTCCAAGACATGATGAATGCAATTGATGGCGATAACGGCATAACGAGTCGATGAAGCAGACAACCAAGGTTGGTGGTGATGCTAAGGTTAGCTGCTGCCACTGATCTTAGTCGTCATGTTGACTTGATGCTCTATGAAGCTGGCAGCGAATTCAATCAACGTCCCGACGTTTTCTTTAAACATGACCACGGTTTCAATGAACGTCCTCATGTCTTCTTTGAATGTCCCAACGATTTCTTAGAACATGGCAACGTTTTCAAGTAACGCCCCTGTCTTTTCAAGCAACGTCCCGACGATTTCAATGAATGTTCCGGCGGTTTCAAGCAATGCCACAAGCAAACCCACGATCGCGGGTTCTCTTGGGGAAGACAATAGAGCGCGATCGACATATCACCTCCAATTCAGGTAGGTATGCAGATTGGGATCTGAATAAGCTCCCATTTTCAGGAGTTATCCAGAAAACTTTCAGCCTATATGCCTCATGCAGGGCGTTATCTAGATTCAAATCCGCCTAATCGCCCAAAACAAGGTAGTTATTTAGATTTGAGACGCTAAGATTAGTCTAAACAAAAGTTATACGACTGACTTGAATCACAAGATATGTTCTGCCCTAAATGCGGCGACAAGTTAGTGAAAATCGGAGGAGAGCTTACGTGTGTGAAAGGTCAAATGGGTCTTTCCCAGCATCTTGAGCGTCGCCTGACGGAGTGCTTTATCTTGAGAGCCGATAAGCCCCATGAGTCAAAATTCTCGTTCCTCGTAGGCGGGAAATGGTTTTGTCCTGGCTGCGGCGTACCGACCATCGAAGGAGGTGGCGCTGTCCGCTGTCCGCAGTGTGAGTTGAGCCTGAACGAGTTTATACACAGACTGGTCGAACTACACCCGCACACCTGGATAGTAGGAGAAAAAGAGTAGTATGGCTGAACCCCGCCGCATAACAATGCTGTTGCGATGGATTTCCTCAATCCGCCAGTGCAGAGGCATAAGTTCTCTGGAACCGCTGAACAGCAGTGTTATACAGCAGGTACACACCTGATTTAGATGATTATTGTTTTTCAATTTCCATCTGTGTTTGAAGAAACTCACCAGGACAAACTAAGTTGAAGCTCTTTTCAAAACTTTTCCTGTTCGGTGAACTACGCATTCAAACGATCGCCTGGTTGATGCCTTCAGTGTTTGTCTCAATTACCCTTGTTTATATGAATTGTCTGGTTGATTTCAACTTGAGAGGCAAGCCGCATTGCTTTGGGGCACGATCGCGGCTGAAAGGTTGCTTTCAAAGCCAGCAGATGATTATCCTGACCGCAAATCGACGCATGAAGGGTGGACGATTCTTTAGAATCAAAGAACAAGGCACAGAAGCCAAGTAAATTGAAGAGCGTCCTAGTGGAGGATTATGATTCCGGTCAATGAAGCTCAGCAGAAGTTGCAAGATTTAATCGATTCAGTAAGTCAGTCGCACCAACCCATTGTGATTGCAGGGCAAAGTAGCAATGCAGTGCTATTGTCTGAAGCGGATTGGGCATCGGTGCAGGAAACCTTGTATTTCCTCTCAATTCCGGGGATGCGAGAATCGATTCGGGAAGGACTAGCAACACCGATCGAGGAGTGCGATCGAGAGTTGAAGTGGTAAGTTGGGCACTGGTCTACACCAAACAGGCACAGAAAGATGCTAAGAAGCTAGCTTCTAGTAATTTACGAGATCAGGCACAAACATTACTAGATATTCTTCAAGTCAATCCGTTTGAGAATCCGCCACCCTACGAGAAGTTAGTAGGAGATTTAGAAGGTGCGTACTCGCGGCGAATCAACATTCAGCATCGTCTCGTGTACGAGGTCATCGAGTCTGAGAATACAGTGAAAATTTTGCGGATGTGGACGCATTATGAGTAGCAGCGATCGCCTGTAAGAGATGATGTCAAATCAGGCTATCTGCGGCTAAGGCTCAATTATAGAGGTTCAGCAGCCCATAAACTTGCTCAACTTTTAGAATCAGAGCCATTAACCTAACATACGTGATGCCCGACGGTTTGATTTTGTCGAGGGGGTTGCCACCTTTAGTGTTTACGATGCACTCACAGTCTGCGGTGGCGGGAATGGCAAGCTAGGGTAGAGAGGCAGACCTCGATAGAGCCGTAACCTCCTGTGAGCAGTGACCATTCAGAACTTAAACAACGATTACAGACCCACCTGACCGAAATAGTGCGGGAGCGCGATCCCTATCTGGCGACGGCAGGGCATTTTTATGTGCAGCAATACATTCGGCAGCAGTTGGCGCAGTGGGGCACTGTCTCTACCCATGAGTTCATCATTCAAACTCGTACCCATGTCAATTTGATCCTGGATTTGCCCGCGCAAGCGGGGCGATCGTCCCAGCCAGCGATTCTGATTGGGGCACACTATGATGCCGTACCAGGAACTCCGGGAGCCGATGATAACGCGAGTGGAGTGGCGGTGTTACTGGAATTAGCCCGCAGTTTTGCGGCTGCACCGATCCGGTATCCGGTGCGACTGGTAGCGTTTGATCTGGAGGAATATGGCATGGTGGGGAGTGGCGAGTATGCCCAGGCATTATTTCAAGATAACCAACCCTTGCGGCTCATGTTGTCGCTGGAAATGCTGGGATATTGTACCCAAGCCCCGAACTCACAACAGTATCCAGCCGAGGTGTTGAAAAAACTGTATCCCGATCGCGGCAATTTTATTGGTTTCATCGGCAATACCGCGACCATTCCAGATTTGATTCGTCTCAATCGGGCGATGCGAAAAATGGGTACACCGAGCCAGTGGCTTCCGGCTGGAAACAAAGGGCAACTGTTACAAGCAACTCGCTTAAGTGACCATTCACCCTTTTGGGATCGGGGTTATCGAGCCATTATGGTGACGGATACCGCCTTTCTCCGCAATCCCCATTACCACCAAGCCAGCGATCGGATTGAGACATTAGACCTCGATTTTATGACCGGAGTTTGCCAAGGGCTGACAGAGGGGTTACGCCGTTTGTAGGATAGAGACACTGTATGGTGTCATGTATGCAACGCCCATTTGCTGGCTACCGATGGTTGAGTTTAGGTATGGCGATCGGGCTGGCAGGGTGTCAGTTCTCCCTAAGCATAGAGCCAGAGGAACCGTTTCCTCCCCCGGTGGCAACGCTGCCGACTCCTTCACCTTCACCCAGTCCGTCGGCATCACCGTTAGGGATTAAACCCGCCGCCGCTAAGATTAGTCCGCCAGTTGCCGCAACCCCCAAACCTGCCAAAACGGTGAAACCTGCGAGTCGGGCGATCGCTCAAAGACCCTTCATTTCACCCAATTTGCTGGTGGTTGGTGGGGGTGGTGCTCCTTCCTATAATGAGATTTCGCTGGAAAAAAATGTGTTGTACTTTCAACGGACGCTCAAGGCGATCGGCTTAAAACCGAGTAGTGCCACTGTTTTGTTTGCCAATGGCAACGATGGTCAAGAGACGGTACGATTCTTGAAAGCCGGGGCTGAATCGTATAAAGCGCCCACGATTCCTTACTTGAAAGGGGCTTCCACTCGCGAAAATGTTGCCGCCTGGTTGCAAAAATTGGTAGCTCAAAAATCCCGCGCTCCGACTTTCCTTTATTTTACGGGGCATGGTGGTCATAGCCAGGACTATGAGAATAATGATTTCCGGCTCTGGGGTGGAGATGCCCTGACGGTGCAGGAATTTACCGCGTTGCTCGATCGTCTACCGACGCAGACTCCCGTAGTGACGGTGATGGCTCAGTGTTACTCCGGTGGCTTTACTAACATGATCTATCAAGGCGGGTATCCCAAGCGATCGGTCGTGCCGCATAACCGTTGTGGGTTCTTTGCCACGCTGAAACAATACGAGTCTGTGGGCTGTACTCCGGCAGTGAATGAAGCGGATTACGAGGACTATAGTTCGAGTTTCTTTGCGGGATTAAGTGGACGAAATCGCATTGGTAAAGCGGTTGGTTCAGCAGATTACAACGGCGATCGCCGCGTCAGTTTTGCAGAAGCCCATGCCTTTGCCAAAGTGGATGCCAAAACCACTGACATTCCAATTTCTACAGCAGAGAACTGGTTATTTGACCAAGTTTCTGACAAAGAATGGGATACGATTTTGACGTATCCGATCGCAACGATTCTGCGGTCTAGCCGTCCCGATCAACGGTATGTAGTGAATTCATTGGCAAAAGAACTGCGCTTTGATCCCAAGCTTTCCTACACCAAAAACTATGATCTAGTTGCCATTAGTCAAACCGATCGCCAGGAATCAACGTTGTCAATGCGTTTGGCAATGGAGTTAGTCCATATCCAAAAAGCCCATCAGCTTCGCCTCAGTAAACATGCCCAGAAAGTTGCGGTTCTGAATCGGCTCCAGACCTGTGAAGCTGGCTCGATCGGCAGACCCTAGATTCTCCCACTATGACTGCATGGTGATGGCAACTGGCTGATATTCCGATCGCAGTGCTTGTAAGCTTTGGCGCAAATCCTGGGTGTGTAACCAACCGACGAAGCCGCTATATAAACACGATCCTTCAGGACAGGCGACAAACACATGTTCAACGCCCATCGGATTTGTCCAGGTACGCAGGGTCATGCCATTGTCAAAGGTCAGGTAGACCTTGGCGCGAGGAAAATCGCGATAATGGGCATCGGTCATGCCGGGAATCGATTGTAGTCGCCGAATGATTGTCTGACTCAGATCGACTGCTTGCCGGACTGGGGGACGATCGGGAACGATTTGCCAAAATTGTCGGATGGCGACTGCCACTGCTGCATGGTTTGCCAGGATGGCATGGGGTAGTCCAGGAAGACGCACAAACTCGGCCCCAAACACTTTGGTCGATTCCACGGTAATCGTACCGTCGCTGCCGCCATCGATATCTCCAGCAATTACCAACATGGGAATTTTGGCCGCGATCGCTTCAGCTAACCGATGCCGATTCATGCCCAAATCCCGCGCAATCCCAATCCCCCAGTTGAACGGATCGAGTGCCCTGGCGAGATCAGCCCCTCCCACTGGCGAGGCTACCAGAACGATCGATTCAATCCGTGACCACCAATCAGGATGCCGATTCAGAACCTCTAACCAGATCAGACCGCCCATCGAATGACCCACCACGCGGATCGGCACATTGGGGTGTTGTCGATCTGTTTCAATCACCAGTTGTTCGACCGCTTGAATCAAGGGTTCAATCCGTAACCAGGTTTTGATGTAGCCCAAACTCGGCGCAATCACTAATGTTCCCGGTTCCGCCACGCTGGTGGCTAGAGCCGCAACTTTAGAGCGATCGTCTGCCCAACCATGCTGAGCATACAAAACAACCTGAGGATCGACGGTAGTCATAGGATAAGAGGGCATGTAGCTCGATAGTCTATATTTTCCATCTTGCAAACCCCAGAGGAAAAGTGACAGTTGAGTGTGACAGTCTTTCGTCAGGATTATTCCAATAACCAGGTCTGTAAATCTTGTAGGGTAAGTTGAAGTTCTTGGGCAAAGGATGGTGTCGGCAATGGCACGTTGAGTTGATCAAAAACTTCCGTTTCTTGCTTGGGACGATAGACGAAGACGGTTTGTTCGTCTGGATCGATTAACCAACCCATCTGAGTGCCATGCTGTAAACAATGCAGAATATTTTTTGTGACTTTGGTCTGGCTTTGGTCTGGCGATAGGATTTCGATCGTCCAATCTGGCGCGATCGCAAAGGTATTAGCAACTTCACCATTCGGATCACGAGGAATTCGCTCCCAGGTCACAACGGCAATATCAGGAACCAGCGATCGACCGCCAAAGGTACACCGTAACTCGGGAAATGCTCGGGCAATGCGATTGGGCTTCACCATGCGATTAATCGCCGGAACTAATTCCCCTTGAATCGTACTGTGTTTCCCCTGTGGCATGGGTTTTTGGATGACTTGACCATCAATGTATTCACTAGCAGGTTTTGTTTCGGGTTGTTGGAGAAATGCTTCTAACGTAAGTCCAGAGGAAAGTACCTGTACCATGTGCGGCTGACCTCAAGGGGGAACCAGAATCAACATTCGTGATTAGTCGAAAGGTCTTGCTAATGCCTTCAACAAACCGTTTGTGCATAGCTTAATGCTGCCCTCACCCTAGCCCTCTCCCAAAGGGCGAGGGAACAAGAGTTCTAGCTCCCTTCTCCCTAGGGAGAAGGGTTGGGGATGAGGGCAAATACAGGTAACAAAAAAGCTTGTCTGAGCCTGTACTGACTTTAATTTTATCGAGAAAACTCAGGCGAGAGATTCCCGATCGTTTGCTAGACTGCGACTGATGCTTCAAGAACAGGTATCTGGTTATGACGGCTGACAATCGCTGGCAATTTTGGATCGATCGCGGTGGTACGTTTACCGATATTGTGGCGCGGACTCCGGATGGGTCGCTGCGGGTGCATAAACTGTTGTCTGAGAATCCAGAACGCTATCGGGATGCGGCAATCCAGGGAATTCGAGAGTTGCTAGGGATTACTGCCGATCAGCCGATTCCAGTGGAGCAGATTGCTGCGGTAAAAATGGGGACGACCGTTGCCACGAATGCCTTATTGGAGCGGAAGGGCGATCGCACTGTCTTTTTGACCACCAAAGGCTTTCGGGATGTGTTGCGGATTGGCTATCAAAACCGCCCGGATATCTTTGCCCGCCAGATTGTCTTGCCAGAATTGCTGTATGAGCAGGCGATCGAGGTAGATGAACGCTATAGTGCGACGGGCGAGGAATTACAGCCGATTACCGCATCCGAACAGGCGCGAGTGCAAGCGTTACTGCAAGCGGCTTATGATGCCGGAATTCGGGCGTGCGCGATCGCCTTTCTGCATGGCTACCGCTATCCTGCACATGAACAGCAAATTGCTGAAGTTGCCCAGGCGATCGGGTTTACCCAAATTTCGGTATCGCATCAAGTTAGTCCCCTGATGAAGTTGGTCAGTCGGGGCGATACGACTGTGGTGGATGCGTATCTGTCACCGATTCTGCGACGCTATGTGAATCAAGTGGCGCAGGAATTGGGCAATGGTACGGCAGAGTTGCGATCGTTGCGGCTGATGTTTATGCAATCGAATGGTGGGTTGACGGATGCCCATCTGTTTCAAGGCAAGGATAGTATTCTGTCGGGACCCGCCGGAGGCATTGTAGGAGCCGTTCAAACTAGCAAACTGGCAGGTTTAGACAAGATCATTAGCTTTGATATGGGTGGCACTTCCACGGATGTGGCTCACTATGCCGGAGAGTACGAACGCGCCTTTGAGACTGAAGTCGCCGGAGTGCGATTACGGGCACCAATGATGTCGATTCACACGGTCGCCGCCGGAGGAGGATCGTTGTTGACCTTTGATGGAGCGCGGTATCGAGTCGGGCCTGAATCGGCTGGAGCCAATCCGGGACCTGCCTGTTATCGTCGAGGCGGAAATCTAGCGGTGACAGATTGCAATGTCATGTTAGGCAGGATTCAGCCCCAATTCTTCCCACCTGTATTTGGGGAAGTGGGGGATTTACCATTGGATGCCGAGATTGTCCGGCAGAAGTTCACGCAGTTAGCAACAGCAATTCAGGCAGCAACGGGAGACGATCGCACTCCAGAGCAAGTCGCGCAGGGCTTTCTAGCGATCGCCGTCGAAAAAATGGCAAATGCGATTAAAAAAATCTCGGTACAACGGGGCTATGACGTGACCGAATACACGCTCTGTTGTTTTGGTGGGGCAGGGGGACAACATGCCTGCGCGATCGCGGATGCGCTAGGAATGAAACAAGTGTTTTTGCATCCTTATGCGGGAGTCTTGTCTGCATACGGAATGGGATTAGCCAACCAAACCGTGATGCATGAACAAGCGATCGAACAGATATTACAAGCAGAGGTTCTACCAGAGTTACAAACCCAGATTCAACAACTCGCGACTAAAGGGATCGAAACACTCCAACAACAAGAGATTGCTGAACACCAGATCCAAGTCTGTGAACGCATTCATCTGCGCTATCAAGGTACAGATTCTGCTTTAATCGTCAACTTTGGTGATTTACCGGAAATGGTCAGCCAATTTGAACAAGCCCATTATCAGCGCTATGGCTTTATCACTTCAGACAAACCCTTAATTGTGGAAGCCATTTCAGTGGAAGCGATCGGCTTAACCGATGTGACCGAAGCCCCCACCAATCGTCAGACTCGCACGATACCGTTACAACCGATCGCGACTGTACCGATGTATGTCGATCACTCCTGGCAACCGACTCCTGTATTTCAGCGATCGGATCTCTGCCCCGGTGATGTCATCCCGGCTCCCGCCTTAATTATTGAATCCACCAGTACCAACGTGATCGAACTCGGTTGGCAAGCCGAGTTGACCTCACAAGGACATCTCCTACTCAATCGAGTTGAAACCACACTGCAACCCTCCCTATCCCCCTCATCTTCCCTATCCTCCCCATCTCCCACCAAACCCGATCCCGTACTCCTAGAAATCTTCAATCACCTATTCATGGCGATCGCGGAACAAATGGGCTTCACCCTACAAAACACCAGCTATTCCGTCAACATCAAAGAACGCCTCGACTTCTCCTGTGCCATCTTCGATCAGCAGGGACAACTGGTTGCCAACGCGCCCCATATTCCCGTCCACTTAGGCTCAATGGGGGAAAGCGTCCAAAGCTTGATCCGAGCCTACAACAATACCTTCAACCCCGGCGATGTCTATGTATTAAACAATCCCTACAACGGCGGCACCCATCTTCCCGATATCACCGTCATCACCCCCGTCTTCTCCCCCCCATCTCCCTCATCTTCCTCACCCTGTCTCTTATACACATCT
>NZ_JBLZFZ010000079.1:0-29410 GCF_050753385.1 Pantanalinema rosaneae CENA516 | reverse complement strand
AGATGTGTATAAGAGACAGGTCAGGGGGTTTGGGGTGGTGGGCTGAGGTTCAGGCTAGGCTGACTCACCTAACACCTGGAATCCTTCTCTACCCTACACCGTTACCCTACTCCCCTATACCTTAACTAATCTACAGCTTCGTAATCCGCTGTGATGGTGGCATCGTTATCAAAGCCATAATCGTCGTCTTCATTCGCGATCGGCTGAGTATCCAGATTGTAATCGGTTGTGCTGGCATGCTCGGTGGCACTGTAAGCAAAATCATCTGCCGGTGCTTCGGTTGCCTGCTGATAGACGGATGCCCCGATCGCCAGTAGGGTTTGCTGAAGCGCATCCAGGCAGTGCCGCACATCATCAACGGTGGAATTAGAACTGGCGATCGCCGCTTTTAATTCTGCCACCCGTTCTGTCCCCTGGGTTTTCAGATCATCGCTGATGAACTGACCCATTATCCCGTAGGGTCGTCTCATAGCTGTAGAACAAGCTGTCTGCCTGATTTTTCAGTTCTACGAGTTGCTTGCGATCCCGGTCTTCCTCAGCATAAACATCCGCTTCCTGACGCATCCGTTCAATTTCAGTGGCACTTAAGCCACCCGTATTTGTAATCGCAATACTTTGTTCGCGTCCGGTGCCCTTGTCTCTGGCGGACACTTTCAAAATGCCATTGGCATCAATGTCAAACGCGACTTCAATTTGCGGCACACCTCTAGGAGCCGGGGGAATCCCTGTTAGTTGGAATTTACCCAAACTCTTATTGTCCTTTGCCATCGTGCGCTCACCCTGGAGCACATGAATTTCGACGGAGGTCTGCCCATCGGTGGCTGTGGAGAACACCTGGGTTTTACTGGTCGGGACGGTGGTATTCCGTTCAATGATTTTGGTAAAGACCTCTCCCAGCGTTTCAATCCCCAGTGACAGCGGGGTGACATCCAGGAGCAGCAAATCTTTGACTTCACCTCCCAAGACACCCGCCTGGATGGCGGCACCCAATGCGACGGCTTCATCGGGATTCACAGAGCGATCGGGGGGTTTACCGTTGAAATGCTTCCGAATGGCTTCCTGGACAGCGGGAATGCGGGTAGAGCCGCCGACTAACAGAATTCGATCGATTTTATCAATGGTCAGATCGGCATCTTTCAGGGCTTGAATGGTTGGCTCTAATGTGCCTTCGACTAGCTCATGGACTAATTCTTCAAATTTCGCCCGAGTCAACTCCATTTCCAGGTGTTTAGGCCCGGTTTCATCTGCCGTAATAAACGGGAGGTTAATTGAGGTGGATAAGGTTCCAGACAGTTCAATTTTGGCTTTTTCCGCCGCTTCCCGGAGCCGTTGCAGCGCCATTTTATCAATCGATAAATCGATGCCTTCCTGCTCCTTAAATTTGTCAATCATCCACCGGACGATCGCATCATCAAAATCATCCCCACCCAGGTGGTTGTTGCCCGAGGTGGCTTTCACCTCGAACACGCCATCGCCCATTTGCAGAATTGAGACATCGAACGTGCCACCGCCCAGGTCAAACACCAGAATGCATTGCTCGTGATCCTGTTTGTCCATGCCATAGGCAAGGGCGGCGGCTGTAGGCTCGTTGATGATCCGCAAAACTTCCAAGCCCGCGATCGTCCCCGCATCTTTAGTTGCCTGCCGTTGGGAATCACTGAAGTAGGCGGGTACAGTGATCACCGCTTGGGTCACGGCTTCGCCTAAATAGTTTTCGGCATCTTGCTTCAGCTTTTGCAAGACCATTGCCGAGACTTCTTGTGGAGTATAGGTGCGTCCGCGAATTTGCACATCGACCGTATCGTCTTTGCCACGGACACAGGTGTAGGGCACCCGCGATCGTTCCTGTTGTGTTTCATCCCAACGACGACCAATAAAGCGTTTGATACTAAACACTGTATTTTCTGCGTTGGTGACGGCTTGCCGTTTGGCGAGTTGCCCCACCAGGCGATCGCCCGCCTTGCCAAAGCCAACCATACTAGGGGTGGTTCGCCCGCCTTCCGAGTTTGAAATAACAATGGGTTGACCGCCCTCCAGGACAGCAACACAGCTATTCGTCGTACCGAGGTCGATACCAATGACTTTTCCCATAATGAGTGGCAGTGAAAGGTTACGAGGTGGATAAAGTGGCTAGCTGGTAGAGCAATACTGCAAGAATTTATTGGACTGTCCGGAAAACTCAACCAATCTGATCCCAAATATTCCCACTTTGGACTCAGATGAATCACCTCAAATCAGGTTATTCCTCCGAAGTCTCCTGATTGGGTGACTCTGACTCTACGGTAGGCTCTGGAGGAGCGGCAACTTTGACTAAGGCATGGCGCAACACGCGATCGCCAAGCATATAGCCACTTTGCAACTCGTCCATCACGGTGCCTTCAGGAAATTCATCCGTAGCTTGCCGCATGACGGCTTCATGCAACATGGGATCAAATTCTTTGCCCTTAGCTCGCATCGGGGATACCCCAATCCGCTTTAAGCAATCAACTAATTGTTTATAAACGCTTTGATAGCTTTTGTGGATGGTTGTTTCCGCTTCTGTCTGCGGCTTAATATGTGATCGTGCCCGTTCAAAGTTATCCACGACCGGCAATAACTCGTTGATCGTGGCGCATTTAATTTGTTGTTCCTGCTCCTCTTTTTCTCGCTGCGTTCGCTTGCGATAGTTGTCAAAATCCGCCGCGATCCGCATGTATTGAGTCGTGCGATCGTCCAACTGAGCTTTTAAGGACTGGAGTTGACTCTCCATCTGCGCTAAGGCTTCCCGCAGCCCACTATCGGTGGCTCCTGCTTGACTTGATTCTGGTGCAGAGTCAGATCCAGCCGGAGGTGCTGTATCACTATTGTCTTCATCCAGTGGCAGTTGAAAATCTTCCAGACTCACTCCCGCTGGTTCAGTCGTGTCAGTGGTGGATGCACTTTCGGCGGCTGAGTTCTCTGAGGCGGCAACGCTTGGATTTTGAGTACCGTCTAACTGCTTTTCTTCGTCAATCATTATGGACTTCCCAATCGCGTTCAAGATGACTTACTGTGCTACCAGACTTATCCTAATCATTCTAAGAATGGAGGCGCTATCAATGGTGAGACAAGATCGATCCATTTCTTGCAAGCATCTTGACTTCATTTAATCAGAATTTCCTGGCAGGAAACGCCTTTTCTGCCAAAGCCCTTCAGGAATGGTGCTAGTTCCATAGCGGTGCTTAGCTTTGATTCATCTCAGCATTGTTAACCCTGCGATCGCGCCTGCCTTTAGAGAACAGTCGGGATTTTGGGTTAATTCTTCATCAAACTTATCAATCTAAATCCTACCAAGCGAACTTACCCTCGGAGTGGTATCAATTCCTACACTTGTACAGAATCAATGGGTGAGAACCTGACGAAGCGAGCGACAAGAGCTATGATTTTGAGAACATAGGTACGATTAAACCCTGTCTACAATAGATTTCAGGTGTAACTAGATTGTTCGGTTATTGTTTGTTCGTTCTGCCTATTTTATCTAGGTAGAAAAAGTCGTAGTTTATCCCTGCCGATTCTCTCCTCAAATTTTCGGGAATACTCTAAAAGGAGTTCATCTTCACCCGCTATGACTAACTCCTCATCGCAGCGCCGCGCCCTCGTTGTACAAAATAATCTGTCTCCCTTTGGGAATAAGCTGGTTCAGGCTGGATATGTCAATACTGACCAGATGCAGCAGGCATTAATCGAAAGCCGTAAGACTGGTAGACCGCTGGTTGATGTGCTAGAAGCGCTGACTGGGCAACAGCTTCCACCCGATCTATTGCGCCAGTATAAGAAGCAGCAGTTATTTGAGCTTAAAATCCTCTACGGCGTAGAATCGCTGGATCCGGAAGTCCGGGAGATTTCCAACAATCAAGTCACGGAATTGATCGATACCTTAATCCCGATCGATCTCTGCCGTCGCTATCGTATGGTTCCCCTGGCAAAAAGTGAAGGGGAGTTGCCCTACGTGTTAGTGGCAATGGTTGATCCGGATAATCTGGATGCTCAGGACGATCTCAACCGGATTCTGCGTCCCCAAGGGCTGGCACTGCAACGCTTAGTGATTACCCTGGAAGACTACCAGCGCTTGATCTCCCGCTATTTAGATGAGCAGGTCGAGAAACAAAAGCAGCAGGAACAGCAGGAAAAAGTCAACGTTCAGGCAGACCTGGAAGAATTAGGCTATCTGGATCTGCAAGATGCTCCGGATGAAGCGGCGGACAACCTGGATGTGGCTGACGCTGAAGCCGCACCTGTGATTGCTTTGGTCAATAAAATCATGATCAAAGCCTTGCAAGATGGGGTGTCGGATATTCACATTGAGCCGCAAGAAGAATATCTCCGGATTCGCTTCCGTAAAGATGGCGTGTTGCGAGAAGCCTTTGAACCGTTCCCGAAGAAAATTATTCCGGCTGTCACCGCTCGATTCAAAATTATCGCCAGCCTGGACATCGCTGAACGGCGGGCACCCCAGGATGGGCGGATTCGGCGGATTTACGATGGACGAAAAATTGACTTCCGGGTAAATACCCTGCCGAGCCGGTATGGGGAAAAGGTGGTACTCCGAATTCTGGACAACTCCGCGACCCAATTGGGGTTAGATAAGCTGATCGCCGACCCGGAATCGCTGCAAATCGTGCAGGAAATGGTGCGTCGTCCGTTTGGCTTGATCCTGGTGACGGGCCCAACGGGTTCGGGTAAAACCACCACTCTGTACTCAGCCCTGGCAGAGCGGAACGAACCTGGGGTGAACATTAGTACGGCGGAAGACCCGATCGAATATACGCTGCCCGGTCTAACCCAGGTGCAGGTGATTCGGGAAAAAGGGATGGACTTTGCTGCCATTCTGCGGGCGTTCTTGCGGCAAGACCCGGATGTGATTCTGGTGGGTGAAACGCGAGATAAGGAAACCGCTAAAACGGCGATCGAAGCCGCGCTCACAGGTCACTTGGTGTTAACTACTCTGCATACCAACGATGCGGCAGGGGCGATCGCGCGACTGGATGAAATGGGCGTAGAACCATTCATGGTGTCTGGGGCACTGTTGGGCGTGGTGGCTCAGCGGCTGATGCGACGAGTCTGTGATGAATGCCGGATTCCCTACAATCCCAGTCGGGAAGAACTGGCACGCTTTGGCTTAACCGCATCACGGGAAGGGGAACTGACCCTGTATAAAGCCAATTCCTTACAACCGCAGGAGATCAACGAAGCGAGAGCTAAAAATCAGCTTTGCCCCAAATGTAATGGAGCAGGCTATAAAGGGCGCTGCGGGGTCTACGAAGTCATGCGAGTCACAGAACGTCTGCAAACCTTAATTAACCAGGGCGCTCCCACCGAATCGATCAAGGAGGTCGCCGTTGAAGAAGGAATGAAGACGCTGTTGGCGTATAGCCTGGACTTGGTGCGTCAGGGGTTAACCACGTTGGAGGAGGTAGAACGGGTGACGTTTACCGATACCGGACTGGAAGCCGAACTACGGGCGAAACGGAAGACATCCCTCACCTGCCGAACCTGTGCCGCTGATTTGAAGCAGGAGTGGATTGATTGTCCCTACTGCTTAACGCCGCGCTTCCAGGATTAACGTCTGAAGTCGTTGCATCAAGGGTGGTCAATCCAGCCCGATCGCCGGGTGAACTGATGAAAGAATTGGTTAACCGGCGGGTAGACTAAGGTTCTGAAATTGACCAGTTTGACTGTAATTCAGTCACCCTCATCTCTAGTAATACTCATACTCTTGCATTCCGATCCCCAAAGGAGCCAGCCTCATGCCAATGGAGTTAATGATCGAAGACTTGATGGAGCAACTGATCGAGATGGGTGGATCTGATCTCCACCTGACCGCCGGTTTGCCTCCCTACTTCCGCATTAGCGGCAAGTTACAGCCGATCGGGGATCAACCGATGACGGCGGAAGAATGCCAACGGTTGATCTTCAGTATGCTCAATAACACCCAACGGAAGAATCTAGAACAAAACTGGGAATTGGACTGTTCCTATGGGGTGCGGGGCTTGGCTCGATTCCGGGTGAATGTCTACAAAGACCGGGGCACCTATGCGGCTTGTCTGCGGGCACTCAGTTCTAAAATTCCTAACTTTGACAAGCTTGGACTCCCGGATGTGGTGCGGGAAATGTCGGAAAAGCCCAGAGGCTTGATCCTGGTGACTGGTCCAACGGGTTCCGGTAAGACCACCACCCTGGCTGCCATGATCGACCTGATCAATCGGACTCGGGCGGAACACATTCTGACGGTAGAAGACCCGATCGAGTTTGTCTATGAGCCGATCAAGAGTCTGATTCACCAACGCCAGTTAGGCGAAGACACTAAGAGTTTTGCCAATGCCCTGAAAGCCGCACTCCGGGAAGATCCAGATATCATTCTGGTGGGTGAAATGCGGGACTTGGAAACGATCGCGCTAGCCATCTCGGCGGCAGAAACGGGACACTTGGTATTTGGCACTCTCCACACCAGTTCCGCCGCTCAAACCGTTGACCGGATTATTGACGTATTCCCCTCGGAACGGCAAACCCAGGTACGGGTGCAGTTATCCAACTCCCTGGTAGCGGTATTTAGCCAAACGCTAGTTCCCAAGAAAAACCCCAAACCCGGTGAATATGGGCGGGTGATGGCGCAGGAAATCATGATTGTGACTCCGGCTATTTCCAACCTGATCCGGGAAGGAAAAACCTCTCAGGTCTACTCGGCGATTCAAACCGGCGGCAAACTTGGGATGCAAACGCTAGAAAAAGTTTTAGCAGATCAGTATAAGGCTGGCACAATTTCATTTGAGGCGGCTATGTCCAAGACCTCTCGCCCTGATGAACTTCAGCGGTTGATTGGTGGTGCTCCCGCCGGAGCCCAGGCCGGAGCTGCCAGACACTAAACCGTCGATCGCATCAGTGTTGTTCTGTTGACTGTCGGTTTGTCAGGTAGAGCAACACTGAAATCACCGATCCTCGATCGTCCACTCCATTCTCTCCGCAGGTATTCGTTATGCCTACCTTCGTCGCTCGCGTCCAAGATGCTAAAGGAGTTGCCCGTAAAGAACGCCTGATTGCTGATTCCCTGGGGGAAGCCCGCTCCACCTTACGGGAACGAGGGTTATTTATTCAAGAACTGAAGCAAGATGATGGGCTGTCTTTGAGTCTGGATCTCAAAGATATCAGCACTTCCATGGCAAAGGTTACGGTCAAAGACAAAGCCATCTTTTCCCGTCAATTTGCAACCCTGGTGAACGCTGGGGTGGCAATGGTGCGGGGTTTAGGGGTGTTGTCGGAACAATGTCAGAATCCCAAGCTGAAGAAAGCCCTGACTGACATCAGTTCTGATGTGCAACAGGGGGTGAACCTGTCTGATGCAATGCGCAAACATCCTCAGTGCTTTGATGGCTTATATGTCAGCATGGTGCAGGCCGGAGAGGTGGGTGGGGTGCTGGATGAAGTGCTAAACCGCCTTGCCAAACTGCTAGAGGATATTGCCCGGTTACAGAACCAGATTAAGTCGGCAATGTCCTACCCCGTCACGGTGGGGGTGTTGGCAACGTTGATCTTCTTTGGCATGGTACGCTTCCTGTTACCGATCTTCGCCAAGATTTTCGATGAGATTGGGGTAGAACTGCCCGAGTTTACCCAGATGATGATGAACATCAGCTACTTTGTCCAGAGTCCGACTAATGTGGCACTGGCGATTGGTGTGGTTATTGCGGCGGTATTTGCCTATCGGCAATACTACAAAACGCGGGTCGGTCGGGAAACGATGGATCGTTTCTTCCTGAAAATGCCGCTGTTTGGTGATCTGATTCAAAAGACGGCTACGGCTCGGTTCTGCCGGACGTTTGGTGCGCTGACCCGATCGGGGGTACCGATTCTCACCTGCCTGGAAATTGTCCGAGATACGGCGGGAAATCAGGTGATTGCCAACGCGGTTGATGAGGCGAAACGGGAGATTCAAACCGGCGGCATGATCAGCATTGCCCTCCAGAAGGAACAGGTGTTTCCTCTGATGGCGATTCAAATGATCAGCATTGGGGAAGAGACTGGGGAACTGGATAAGATGCTGTCGAAGGTGGCAGACTTCTACGAGGATGAGGTAGAACAGGCAGTAAAAGCCCTCACTAGCATCATGGAACCGATCATGATTGTCCTATTAGGTGGCATGGTGGGTTCGATTCTTTTAGCCATGTACTTACCGATGTTCAAGGTGTTTGAACAGTTGGGCTAGTTAGAGGCTTGCCCTGTCGCCATCCGATCGCATTATGTCAACTCAACGTGACCATTATGAGGAAGCGCTGGCAGAGTATAGTAATGCCTCTGCCGCGATCGTCCTGCTGAAGCAATACCGCCCTTATCTAGAGATGCTTCCCAGTATGCGTCGTCCTGATGAGAGCCTGATCACGATTCCGTTACCGGTGGTGCGGTTGCGTGGGGTGGCTCCGGTGACCGGGCAGACTGGCATTAGTAGCAGTGTGAGTGAAGCGACCTGTTTGCCGTGTGATGTGGCAATTCTCATGTGTGACCCCGAGTGGAAGATTAAGACTGGGGTGGAGATCTTTATTTTTGTCCATCGACCGAACGAAGATTTCTCCGATCTGCTGGGTCGATGGCGGCACACTCAGGTGTTACTGAATCGGGGTTACGAATGGGATATGCCCCTCCGCCACAAGCACATTTTGAATGAAGGAGCAGAGGCACTGTATCCGTTGTTTGTCGTGTTTGAAGATACGCCAGACCGGATTAAACGGGGGTTGAAGGGGGCGTATTTACCATTTGTTACCCGCTCCCAGATGGAAATGGAGGTTGAGGAAGTGACTTCGCCACCGACCACAGGGATCGGACGCAATGACGATCGCAGCACCTCAGGATCAGGTTAAGTCGATTAAGACAAATTAGTGGGGGGCAGATCAGGCGATTCCGTCGGCGGCAGATCAGGAATATTCCCGGAGGTGTGGGGCCAGAGCTGGGTTTCGGTATCGCTTTCTAGATCCTGTTCTGTTGCTGGGTGAGGTAGCAGGTTAATGCCGAGTAATCCGTCTATTTCGTAGGTAGGTAGGCGCTTTAAGTCCTGTAATACCTCGGTGGCGGACTGATAGCGTTGGCGGAAATCATACCGCACCATTTTACAGAGAATATTGGTGAGTGACTGACTGACATGTTGGGCATAGCCCTGCCAGAGAATTTCACCCGATTCGGGGTCTTGTAAGAGTTTGCGCTGTTTGGGTGGTAGTCCGGTCAGAGCTTCGATCGCCACCATGCCCACGGCATAAATATCGCTACTGGGTTGGGGATTGCCACCACTCTGCTCGGCAGGCATGAAGCCATCGGTACCAATCCCGATCGTAAAGGCAGTATCCGTCATGTGTTCTGTTGGTTGACGGGCTTCTTTGACAGCACCAAAGTCAATCAGGACTAACTTGCTATCCGCTTGTCGGCGAATAATATTGCTAGGCTTGATGTCCCGATGAATCACCCGTTGGCTATGGACGAACTCGAGAATCTGCAATAGTTCTTTGAGTAACGCAACGACCGCAATTTCGGGGAGACGCTTGCCCACAGAAATTTCCTGGTCTAACGATAGCCCTTCGATGAACTCCTGAACCAGATAAAATTCCTGGTCTTCGTCAAAGTAAGCCAGTAGTTCTGGAATTTGATTGTGTTGCCCTAAAGCGGCTAAGGTTTTGGCTTCACGCTCAAACAGTTGTCTGGCATAGGCAAACAGTTTGGGATTATTACTCGCGGGTTTGAGTTGTTTGACAACGCACCTGGGATGGTGAGGCAGATCGCGATCTTCGGCAATGTAGGTTTTACCAAACCCTCCGGAGCCTAGCTCCTCCAGTACCTGATAGCGACCTTTAAGCTTACGTCCAACGATAATCAGTTTAGGTTCGGTCAGAAGGTGGCGCAGGTCTTCATCATCAATTTGGCTGACAATCTCTTGTACCAGGGGAGAGGCAGCATAGGGCTGAAGGGTCGCTTGTAGTTTGCGCTTTTGCAATTGCTCACTCATGGAACCCACAATTAAGTAGGATGTTCCCGTACAGATCATGGCGATCGCCGGAACCGCGACGGGAACCGCGACTAACCCATAGGTGAAGGCGAGATAACCCAAACTGAGCCACACTCCAGCAATACCGACAGTGACGGCAAACCGTCGGAGGGGCAGCCTCTGCCGACTGGAGAGATAGCCAGCCGTCACCCCAATCACCAGAACCAGCAGACCGCGTTGGAGTAAATCAGGTACGGCTTCTACGATCGCCCGATTCTCCATCAAAGTCGCGATCGCATTGGCATGAATTTCGATCCCGGCCATTTCGCCCACTGGAGTTGGAAAAATATCCCGAAAACTGGTTGCCGTTGCCCCAATTAAGACGATTTTGTCCTTAAATGTGCCTTTGTCTAACTCTACCTGCCAGGTTCTGGGGTCTAACACATACCAGATTGGAATATGCTGAAAGTTGCCTGGTTGGCCATAGAAAAAGATGTATTCCCCCTGGGGGGGCGGAAAGGTGAGTTGGGCGGCTTGTAAGGCAGAGGCGGGAAAGGATGGCGTTTCAGCGCTGAGTTTGAGGAACTGTTCGGCTAACTCGGGTTGCTGGGCCTGTTGGTAGGCAGCAACTTCTAACTTGGGGTAAACGCTGCTAAGTAAATGAATCTTGCGACTGATGGGGTCAAGCGGATAGTTAGTAAACCCAATTAACTGTTGGGATGAAAAAAACGGACGGGGTGAAACCAGTTGAATCAGATCGCCTTGCGGTAACTGAGCAATCTCAAATTGAGCCGCGAGCGTTACTCGTCCGGCAGATTGTGTTAATGCCTGCTGGAGTTGGCGATCGTCCTCTGGATAATTGCTTACCCCATCCATAACCACATCTACTGCCACGGCTTTGGCTCCCGCCGCCATCACCCGTTCGATCGCGATCGCATAGGCAGAGCGCCGGGGGGGAGAGGTGCGTAACGGTTCCAGGTAAGCGTATTTCTGAGGATCGGTCGGATAAACCTCAGTGCCCTGATCAAGGGAATTTTGGTCGATCGCCAGAATCACGATATTGCTGGGAGGAGCAAGATCACCGCGTACTGTAAAGAATAAAGTATGAGTTTGACGCTCTAAAAACTGGCTCAGAGTCGAATTACTTGCCGTCAGGACTGCCGCCGCCAGCGCTGACATCCCTGCCAGCAGATGTCCCCACCGGGAGATCCCGAACTGTTGTTTCCAGTGGGGGAATTTAGGAAGACGAGACTTCCAATCGCTGTTTTTGGTTGGAGTGTAACTAGCGGCTAGGGTTTCGGTTGGGGGCGATGACGGCTTTTCGGCAGGCATAGGCAGGCAATAGAACAGGACGATAGCGATCGAGCACCCAACTGCACCAGGAGCGTGAATCACCTTTGCCCTGGACGCATTTCTCCTAAGAGCCTAACCAAAAATGCTCAAATGTGCAGCCGTTAGAACCGAATCGATCGCAGGATGGCAATGCTCGTTGCCACCCCATCATTACAGAGGCGTTGATGTCAGACGCAATCTCTGAGAGCAAGATTTTGTAATTATTTGCAATAATGGATGGCAGTTATAGCCTGACAATTGTCAGGAGTTTATTTCTACAGTTAAACCTGCTTCCCCATTTGTATTGATAGTTAACCATAATCTCAACCGCTGATTTTGCGGCATTTTAGCTGATTGACATTGATTAAACCGATTTTGATCCTGTCCCGGTTACTGCTGAAGCGGCGGTCGGTTGTGGCTACTCTACGGGTTCTCATCCATGAACCTGCTCACGATCGCGTGGGCTGAAGTAGCATGATGGTCAGCTAGTTCAAACCCAGTTGTTACAATTGGTTATCCAATTAATTTGCATTTATTAGGTCTTAAACTTCTATGCAGTATTCCATGAACCGTCTGTCTATTTTTGTAGACGGGAACAATATGTTCTATGCTCAGCAAAAAAACGGTTGGTTTTTTGACCCTAAACGCGTTCTAGAGTATTTCACGAGCGATCCAGAAGTGGTGCTGGTGAATGCGTTTTGGTATACCGGACTCAAAGATCCCCAGGATCAACGGGGGTTTCGGGATGCGTTGATTAGCTTAGGGTATACCGTGAGAACTAAGGTTCTGAAAGAGTATTACGACGATAATTCGGGACGTTATTCCCAAAAAGCGAATTTAGATATTGAAATTGTGGTGGATATGTTTAATACGGTCGAGCAATACGATCGCGTCGTGTTATTCAGTGGCGATGGTGATTTTGAGCGAGCGATCGAACTACTCCGGTCTAAGAATACCCACATTACAGTAGTTTCTACCGAAGGCATGATTGCTAGAGAGTTACGCAATGCCACCGATCGTTATATTGATCTCAACGATATTCGTAAAGATATTGAGAAAACAGATTTTTAAGCTGAATTGGGTCAGCACTTTCTCATAATGGATATGAGTTCACCCAGTTGGTGCTTGTGGGTTCACGCGCTCTGGGCACTAGAATATTAGGTATTGTCAACTTTTCTTATTCCATGACATCAACGGTATGAACAGCCAACCTAGTCAAGACCGAATTATTATTTTCGATACCACGTTGCGTGACGGTGAACAGTCTCCCGGAGCCACTCTAAATGTGGACGAGAAACTGACGATCGCTCGGCAACTGGCACGACTAGGCGTTGATGTGATTGAAGCTGGCTTTCCGTTTTCCAGCCCTGGGGACTTTGAAGCGGTGCAGAAGATTGCTGAAGCGGTAGGGGTAGAAGGTGGTCCCACGATTTGTGGGTTAGCGCGGGCGGCTCGTAAGGATATTGAAGCGGCAGCAGCAGCCCTCAAACCTGCGGCTCATGCTCGGATTCACACCTTTATTGCTACGTCGGATATTCACTTGGAGTACAAGCTGAAGAAAACTCGGCAGGAAGTGTTAGAGATTGCGCCAGAAATGGTGGCTCATGCCCGATCGTTTGTGCAGGATGTGGAGTTTTCGCCGGAAGATGCCGGACGCAGCGATCCAGAATTTCTCTATCAAGTGTTGGAACGGGTGATTGATGCGGGTGCGACCACAATCAACATTCCCGATACGGTGGGTTATACAACGCCATCGGAATTTGGGGCGTTGATCGGTGGAATTAAGCAGAATGTGCCGAATATCGATCGGGCGATCATCTCTGTGCATGGTCATAACGACCTCGGTTTAGCTGTTGCCAACTTCCTGGAAGCGATTAAAAATGGGGCGCGGCAACTGGAATGCACGATTAACGGGATTGGCGAACGGGCGGGGAATGCGGCTCTGGAAGAATTGGTGATGGCATTGCATGTGCGGCGGCAATACTTTAATCCCTTCCTGGGTCGTCCGGTAGAGTCGGAAGCCCCCTTGACCAATATCGATACGCGCCATATTTACAAAACTTCACGGTTAGTCTCAAATCTGACCGGCATGTTGGTGCAACCGAATAAGGCGATCGTCGGGGCGAATGCCTTTGCCCATGAATCGGGGATTCACCAGGATGGAGTGCTGAAAAACAAGCGCACCTACGAAATTATGGATGCCCAATCGATTGGGTTAACCGATAACCAGATTGTCTTGGGCAAACTGTCCGGTCGGAATGCCTTTCGGTCGCGCTTGAAGGAATTGGGCTTTGAGTTGTCAGAGCAAGATCTGAATAAAGCTTTTGTCCGTTTCAAGGAACTGGCAGACAAGAAGAAGGAAATCACCGATCGCGACCTGGAAGCGATCGTCAATGACGAAATCCAACAGGCTCCTGACTTGTTCAAGTTGGAGTTAGTGCAGGTGTCCTGTGGCGATCATGCCTGTCCGACGGCGACCGTGACTCTGCGGACTCCCGACGGCAATGACCTAACCGATGCGGCAACGGGTACAGGACCAGTGGATGCGGTGTACAAGGCGATTAATCGCGTCGTTAATGTCCCCAACCAGTTGATCGAATTCTCGGTGCAATCGGTGACGGCTGGAATTGACGCGATCGGGGAAGTGACCATTCGCTTGCGGTATGATGACCGGATCTTTGCCGGACATTCTGCCAATACAGATATTATCGTCGCCTCGGCTCAAGCTTACATCAATGCCTTGAATCGCCTGTATGCGTTCATCCAACAACGGGAACAAAATCCTGTGAAAATGGTGCAAGCCCAGGCATCGGCGACGGTTCCGGCTGAGCATTAGGGTGGGCTTTGACAGCCTTTGATCCTCCTTAACAAGGCTACCGCGTACACACAAGTCAAGTCGGACTTCATCTGTCTACTCTACGCCCCCTAAATTCCCCAATTTTGGGGGACTTTGAATCTTGGTTCCCCCAGGATTGGCTACGGTGTACACACAAGTCGAGCCGGACTTCGTTTGAGTTCTCTGCGCCCCCTAAATCCCCCAATTCTGGGGGACTTTGAATCCTGAGTTCCCCCCAGAATTGGGGGGCTAGGGGGGCAAAATGCAGGATCTTGAGGTCGTTGAGGAGATTTGTGTACACCGTAGCTTTTTATAGCTCTTTAAAGGGGGATCATTACAAGGCAATCCCCTCTATAGGATAAAAGCCAGTACAGAAACAGGTGAACCAGAACCACCTTGTAAGCGTAGAATCCCGATCGCCAGTGTCGTTCCTACAGGCGGCAATTGATCCAGATTGGTTAAATTTTCCAACACGATTCCGGCTTGGGCTAACACCGCTCGATTAGTGGCAAAAGTGGGATCACTAGCTGGATCAACTCCGTGGGTATCAATGCCGACACCTGCGATCGCTCGGTCTGCCAGCAAAAAGTGAGTTGCCGCAGCACTAAAGCCAGGGAAGTGAGCATTTCCGTCTACATCCCAGTTCATAAACAGGGTGGGATCAGACCATTTCTCCTGCCATCCGGTGTAGAACAGCACCACACTTCCGGCGGGAATTTTGCCATATTGAGTTTCCCAATTGAGGACATCCGCGATCGTCAGGCAGTAATCGGGATTGGTAGCCACTAGCGATCGCCCATCAATCACCACAGCAGGTACAACGAGCGACTCGGCAGTATACCCATCAATGCCCATGCCATCGGCAAAAAAGCTTCTGGGCGCATTTATATGAGTGCCACTGTGTTCACCGATCGCAAACCGCCGCAGATAGTACCCCTCAGACGAAATCTCGGCTACCGCTGCAAACTCTACTGCCGGATCGCCTTGCCACAAGGGAATCCCCGGATGAATGCGATGGCTCAAATCCACCACCCGTCGATAGGCAATCGTCCCCATCTTCCCTATCTCCCCATCTCCCCCATCTCCCTCAACTACCACCCCCACGTCCCCGCACTCCCCTTAAACGGTCCCACAATATCCTTCGTAATCCAGCCGCCGTAAAAGTTACCCGGTTGGGGTTCTACTAACTCGCCATCGACGTAGCAAGCATCCATTGGAGCCGCATAGAAGGCAACATAGTTTTCGATCGAGGCAAAGGCGGGAGTCGGGGTGGGATAGTACCAGGCGACATTTTCCGCCCGTTTGTCACCCACGGCGACGGTGTAATAGGCACCCTGTCCTTTCCATTCGCAATAGGTCGATCGCGGTGAAGCAATGAGATATTCCATCTGAATATCTTCCGGTGGCAGGTAGTAGACCGGCGGATGGCTGGTTTCCAGGACGCGTTTGGCTCGCACAGTATCGGCGATCGTCACGCCATTAAACACAATTTGAATCCGTTTGTTGACATCTTCTAGGCGGGGTGGACGGGGATAATCCCAGACAGACTCTTGACCAGGTTGGGGTGGAATACGGTTTTGCATTGGCTTGCTATGCTCTAACTCAGAGGCATATTGTAGCGAGAGTCAGAGTGGGGTGGGTATGCAACGAGTCTTAGAACCCGAGGTGATGGATACCTGGGAAGAAGCCGTCGAATACGATGCGATGGATTTTGTCGAGGTAAATACGGCGTTTACCGATCGCGCGATCGCTCTGGGATTAGCCGCTGGATTAGTGTTAGATGCGGGGACTGGTACGGCACGAATTCCAATTATGATTGCCCAACGCTGTCCCCAGTGGCAGATCATTGGCATTGATCTATCGAAAAATATGCTGAAGCTTGGGCAGGAGAACGTCAACCAGGCAGGATTGCAGGCACAAATCACCCTGGAATGCGTCGATGCCAAACAGTTACCGTATCCCGATCGCCAGTTTGATGCGGTCATCTCCAACAGCATCATTCATCATTTACCCGACCCATTACCCTTTCTGCAAGAACTGAAGCGGGTACTCAAGCCCAACGGTGGCATTCTATTACGAGATTTATTGCGCCCCCAGGATGAGGTAACGGTTGATCAATTGGTGGCGGCGATTGGACCGGAGTACAACCCCCATCAGCGCCAACTATTCCACGATTCCCTCTGTGCAGCTTTTCGATTGGAAGAAATTCAGGATCTCTTTGATGCTGTCGGGCTGCTAGATGTGCAGGTATATCAATCCTCCGATCGTCACTGGACTGCTGAACGAGCTTGGCAAGCATAGAATTCCTTGTTACCTAAACTGTAACAGTTCTCCCATCGGGGTTTTAAGCAAGGCATACTGGCAGCTAACCGAGTTTTTCTACAGAGGTAGGCTGCCCATGCTGATTAAGGATGCCCGAACCTACCAGATTGCGTTCCTGTCCCTATTTCTCCTCTTAGGCGTAGCCACCCGCGACTGGACTCTACGACCGGGAATGCTGCTCGTGACGATCGCCACCTGCCTGACCACCCAAGCGATCGCCACCCTCCTCAGTCAACACTTATTAAGTAACAAACTCTTTCCTCCTCCCTCTGCCTCACCTACCCCATCTCCCTTATCTCCCTATCTCCTCATCACCTCCTCCCTTCCCAGCGCCCTGATCACCGCCCTCGGACTCAGTTTGCTCCTGCGGGCCGATCACTACAGCACCATGATCCTGGCGGGAGTAGCGGCAATCCTGAGTAAGTTTTTGCTGCGGGTGCATACTAAACATATCTTCAATCCAGCTAACTTCGGCATGATTGTGGCGTTGTTGCTGACGAATGATGCCTGGGTGTCTCCGGGTCAATGGGGCGAAAGTGGTTGGTTTGTCTTGCTGTTTCTAGGATGCGGCGGTTTAGTCCTGCAAAAGGTTGGACGCTGGGATACCACCGTTGCCTTTCTCGGCAGCTATGCCCTGTTAGAAGCCGCCCGGAATCTCTGGTTGGGCTGGACGTGGGATGTTTGGGCGCATCGGTTAATGAGTGGCTCGCTGCTGTTGTTTGCCCTGTTTATGATCACCGACCCCCGCAGTATTCCGAACGCTCGGATGGGGCGACTGGTGTGGGCGATCGCGATCGCGATCCTCACCTTTTGGCTACGCAATCAGCAATTTATCTCAACGGCAGTGCTATGGGCGTTGTTTGTCTTAACTCCGTTGATTGTGATCCTGGACGCAATCTGGCAAGCGCCCCGCTTTACCTGGCAGCCACCCGCTACAACGAACCCGACGTTAATTACTGAGAACTAATTTCTAGAAATCACTATGATCAAACCTCTACGAATTCTAATTGCCGTTTTCCTTGCCTGTTGCGCCTGTTTCCTCATTGCGCCTAAAGCCTGGGCATTCTGTGGATTTTATGTGGCAAAAGCCGATGCCAAGTTATATAACCAGGCTTCTCAGGTAGCGATCGCTCACAATGGCAATAGAACCATTTTGACGATGGCGAATGATTACCAGGGAGAAGTGAAAGACTTCGCGATCGTGGTTCCTGTTCCCGTCGTGCTGAAACAGGAACAGGTACGGATTGCCAATCCTAAAGTGATTGAGCGGTTGGATGCCTTTAGTGCGCCTCGATTAGTGGAATACTTCGATCCCGATCCCTGTCCCCCACCGTATCTAGAGGGCGATATGTTAATGCAACGAGCCCCCATGCCTGCGGCGGCTCCTGCGCCTGCCTCTAAGGTCAGCAATGAGGCGTTAGGGGTAACGATCGAAGAACAATTTACGGTCGGGGAGTATGACATTCTGATCCTGAGTGCGAAGGAATCCGATGGCTTGGAAACCTGGTTGGTACAGAATGGCTACAAAATTCCGAAAGGAGCAAGAGATCTGCTGAAGCCCTACATTCGCCAGAAACTCAAGTTCTTTGTGGCAAAGGTGAACTTGCAGGAGTTTGATAAAACGGGCTTCCAGAACTTACGCCCGATCCAGATTAGCTATGAGTCGCCCCGGTTCATGTTGCCGATCCGCCTGGGGATGGTGAATGCTCAAAAGGCTCAGGATTTGCTGGTCTACGTCCTGTCTGCCAATGGGCAAGCTGAAGTCACCAACTACCGAACTGTGAAAGTACCGACGGATGCTGAAATTCCGGTATTTGTCAAAACTGCCTTTAATAACTTCTATAAAGATATGTTCCAGACTGCCTATACCCAGGAAGGTCGGAATGTGGCATTTCTGGAATATTTCTGGAATATGGCCAACTGCGATCCTTGCTCTACCGATCCTCTTAATCCCGAAGAACTACGGGAAGCGGGAGTGTTTTGGCTCGATTACCCCCAACCCCGTGGGGCAACGCCTGCCAATCCATTTCCTGTCGTGCCACCCCCTACCCCAGTCCCCGATCCGGCTCCGGGTGCGCCATCAGTTAGTCGTCCGGCTCCGGTGCCGATCGCGCCACCCCGCCCCTTTCCTGTGTCATCGAATGTCTACATTACTCGGTTGCATGTTCGCTATACCCGCGACAAGTTCCCTGAGGATCTAACTTTCCAGGAAACTAACAATCAAGCGTCGTTCCAGGGTCGTTACATTTTGCGGCATCCGTTTACGGGCAAAGCCGAGTGTCCGGCTGGGCGGGACTATGTGCGATCGCTACCCCGCCGCTTTGAGCAAGAAGCCCAAACCTTAGCGCGGCTGACGGGCTGGAATGTGCAAGATATTCGCAAAAAATTACCTCGGATTCCCGTAGCAAGTTCCTGGTGGGAGCAGCTTTGGAGCGCGGTGAATCGGTTCTGGTCGTAGGAACGATCGCTAACTCACCCGGGATATCTTGCCCATATCGAATCGGGGCAGATGGCGATCGATCTGTCCCGTTGCTGTGCAATCGCTGTTTTCTATCATTCATCCCTATGAAATCACTGCGGATTCTGATTGTTCTAGTCATCACCTGGATTGCCTGTTTGATTCTGGCTCCCAACGCGTGGGCTTTTTGTGGGTTTTATGTCGCTAAGGCAGATGCCAAGTTATATAACCAGGCTTCGCAAGTGGCAATCGCTCGCAGTGGTAATAAAACAGTGTTAACGATGGCAAATGATTACCAGGGAGAGGTGAAGGATTTCGCGATCGTCGTGCCTGTGCCGGTGGTGCTGCAAAAAGAACAGGTGCAGGTCGGTAATCCCAATGTCATGGCACATTTGGATGCCTTTAGTGCCCCCCGGTTAGTCGAATATTTTGATCCCGATCCGTGTAGTCCTGCCTATGATGCTTTCCCATCCAGGGCAATGCCAGGGATGACAATGGGAGCCGGGAGCCGAGCGCGATCGGAGGAGCGGCGGGATCTGGGAGTGACGATCGAAGCCAAATTTACAGTTGGGGAATATGACATTCTGATTCTGAGTGCGAAGGAATCGGGAGGGTTGGAAACCTGGCTGCATCAAAATGGGTACAAGATTCCCAAAGGCGCGAAGGACTTATTGCGACCGTATATTCGGCAGAATATGAAGTTTTTTGTGGCTAAGGTGAACTTGGATGAGCAAGCTAAATCGGGGTATCAAAATCTGCGACCGTTACAGATGACCTATGAATCGCCGCGCTTTATGTTGCCGATTCGACTAGGGATGGTGAATGCTCAGAACGAGCAGGATTTGATTGTTTATTTGCTGACTCCGAATGGGCAAGCCGAAGTCACTAATTACCGGACGGTGAAAGTGCCCTCGGATGCTGAAATTCCAGTATTTGTCAAAAACGAGTTTAGCGATTTCTACAAATCGATGTTCCAAACGTCCTATGTGCGGGAAGGTAAAAATGTTGCCTTTCTGGAATATTTCTGGAATATGGGCAACTGTGATCCCTGTGCGGCCGACCCCCTGACTCCTGAGGAACTGAAAGCGGCAGGTGTATTTTGGTTAGATCAGTCTGAGCAACCCGGTAGACCTCCTGCTGGACGATCGCCCGGTGGAGTCCGCTTCCGTCCACCCGTGGCAAACGTTTACATTACGCGGCTGCATGTCCGCTATACACGCCGAACATTTCCCGAAGACCTGATGTTTCAGGAAACCAATAATCAGCAACCCTTTCAGGGGCGTTATGTCCTACGCCATCCGTTTACGGGAACTATGACCTGTCCCAGAGCCCGCGAGTATCAGCGATCGTTGCCCCGCCGCTTTGAACAGGAAGCCCAAACCCTGGCGCGGTTGACGGGCTGGAATATTCAAGACATTCGCGACAAGCTGCCTAAAATCAAAGTGTCCTTATTCCGGTGGTAGTCAGTCTTGGGTAGTCAATAATGATCAGGGAACGACCATAATCATTCCTGACGGTTGATGGTCGAGTTCGGAAAACCCTGCTCAAGTCAGACAGATCCCTGACCGAAGCATCCTTTATCCTAGAGAAAGGACTGAGGACATGTATTATGCAGTCAGGTTGGCGGGTTGGATCATTATTTGGAATTCCGCTATTTCTTGATCTTTCCTGGTTTATCTTTCTAGTGCTAATTGCACTGCCGATCGGAGCCGGAAAAGAACAGGAATGGGGGGCGACAACGGCGTATGCTACCGGGTTTCTGATGGCATTTTTGCTGTTGTTGTCAGTGTTATTACATGAACTGGGACATAGCTTAGTCGCCAAATCCCAGGGGATTAAGGTGAATTCCATTACCCTGTTTTTGTTTGGGGGTATTGCCTCGATCGACCAGGAATCAAAAACTCCGGGGCAGGCGTTTCAAGTGGCGATCGCGGGACCGGCGGTGAGCCTGCTGTTGTTTGGTAGTGTCAGTGTGCTGGCATACTTGCTTCCTGCCACGATTACTCCAGCGGCAATGTATCTGGCGACGGAATTGGCGCGGATTAACCTAGCCCTCGCTCTATTTAATCTCCTGCCGGGATTACCCCTGGATGGCGGACAAATTCTGAAAGCGGCGGTCTGGAAAGCCACAGGCAGTCGCTTGAAAGGGGTGCATTGGGCGGCTCAAGCTGGAAAAACACTAGGCTTGCTAGCCATTATTCTGGGGTTAACAGTTTTATTAGGTCGAGGCGGCATCTGGATTGCCTTCTTAGGGTGGTTCGTTTGGCAAAATGCGAGTTCCTACGATCGCATCACCACGATTCAAGAGGCTCTATTGGCACTTAAAGCCAACGATGCCATGACCCGCGAATTCCGAGTGGTGGATGCAGAGATGACCTTACGCCGCTTTGCAGACGACTATTTGTTGGAGGTAAACCGTCCCACGGTCTACTTCGCGGCTTCGGATGGTCGCTATCGCGGCATGGTGATGACCGATGATATGCGGTTTATCGAGCGGAGTGAATGGGACTATCAACCTCTCCACAAAATTATTCAGCCTCTGACGACCATTCCGACGGTTGAGGAAGCGACCCCGTTAGTTGATGTGATTCAGAAAATGGAATCCCAAGAATTACGCTTGCTGTCCGTGTTGTCCCCAGCAGGGGCGGTTTCGGGGGTGATCGATCGCGGGGATGTCGTGCGAGCGTTAGCCACCAAACTGAATATGCTGGTGCCGGATGTGGTGATTAAGCAAATTAAAGATAGTGGTAGCTACCCGCAGGGCTTTAATCTCGGTGCGATCGCCCAAGCCGCCGCTGAAGCTCTGCCAGCCTCACGACGTTAATTGGCTGGCAATGGTCTTGACCGCCAGCCATTCCGGCTCTGATAAGGGTTGCACTTGCAAGTCAGCTTTAAAGCAGGATTGAGCCGCTTGTCTGAGGGCGGCGATCGTCATTGTTAGCAAATCCTCACCTACCAACGCTGCTGGAAGCTGAGGAAATTCTGGTTCAACGGCAAAAACCTGGCGGAATAACTCCGGATCGGGGGACAGGCGAATGGAGCCATGTTGCAGAACAGTGTCACCCCGACGCAGTTGGGCACTCCCAATCAACTTCCTGCCATCTGTCATGACTAAATCGGCGGTGGTCGCCGTACCAAAGCAATTGGGATTATGAATATAGCCGCGTCCTGCCTGACCGTAATATAGGTCTACGCCGAGCGATCGCCAACCTTGAATCAAAAACTCACAAATCTGTTGGTATGCCTGCATCCGGTTGCCCGGTAAACCAGACATGATTACGGCGTAGGTTAAATCCCCTTGATGTAATACCGCTCGTCCTCCGGTGGGTCGCCGGACGAGATCGATCGCCTGCCCCTGCCACACCAAATCCTGCCAAGATTCTGACCATTGCCGTTGATGGTAGCCCAGGGAAATGGCGGCAGGCTCCCAGGTATAGAATCGCAGAATGGGGAGCTGCTGACCTTGAACATGTTGCTCAAATAGCCAGGTATCCAGCGCCATCTGCAATTTTCCCGATGCCACCAGGGGCGGAATATAGCGCCAGACCTGCATACTGAAGATTTTTAACCGCGAACGTTATGCCCCGTACTGACTTTGGAGAGCCTCATCATTATCGTCTGCCAGGGTCGCCACGATCGTAATCGCACGGGAAATTTCACCCGGAGACAGTTCAGCTAAGATTCGACTGAATACGACCACAACCTGATTTTCCATAATGCCAAACCGGGCTTCCAGGGTGTCTGCCCAATTCATTTCTAATAGCTTCCGCATTAAGCCGGGTTCATCTTTGGCAGGCAACTTCAGCACCGTAGACCAAACCGTTAGGGTGTCATCACTGGTCAATCCGGTTAACTGCACAAAGACTTCGACCGTACCATAGCAAAACTTCCAGATGTGTCCGCCCTCGCTCTGCGTCACCATTGCTGTGTCATTGCTATCCAAACTATCGATGACTGTTTCAATCACCTCGATCGGATTGGTAGCGGTGGCAGCTTCCGTTAATCCATTCATCATGTCCGAGGATGAAGCAGTTCCCAGATCAGGTTGCGCGATCGTCATAACAGTTCCGTCTCTGATAGCGTTCTGAGTCTACGTTATCGCTAATTACGACAATGGCAACCGAGAATGGAGATTTTCTTCATGTTCAGAGTTGGGGCAGAGGAAGAAAGCAGAACTGCCCTATCCTCCCCGTCTGCCCTATCCCCTCATCTGATGCCGATGCCTAACTAGCAGACTTCTCCCGTTGTCCCGGCTTTCGATTCAATCCCGACAAAAACATGGGAACAAACTTCTCCATAAATGCCTGCGGATCACGATTCCAGGCGCGTTGAGCCACGTCAATCCGGGTCATTTGTAGGTCAGGAGCCAGCAGGGTTTGGGGCAACCGCTCCATTAAGTATTGCGTCCGCTCCCACAACGGCATGGTGTTGGCAATATCGAGCAGTTTACTCACCCGGCGCAGTTCGGCACCGAGGGTGATGTCCATACCTGATTCAAAGGCGGCTTGCTCGATCGCGGCATAGCGTTGTTTGGCAATTTCCACCTTGCGGCGATGCTCGGGGCTTTTAGCCGCTAGTTGACCCAGCCAACGATTGCCCCAACGGACATGGGCAGCTTCTTCGGGGAAAATTCGTTCGATCGTTTCCCGAATTCGCACATTTTCCTCAGTTTGCGGTGCTTGTTTCAGCGCATAGATGTGACCCGAAAAATACTCACAGCCGCGCTTTTCGGTGACATTAATTGCCGCCAGTGTCGCAATCAGAAAATCATCCAGATCGGTAGCCGGATCATGGGATTCGCCATCCAGTAACCGCTCGAACTCTTCGATATATAACGTCCCTGGAGGTGTGCCTACTTTCGCTCCCAAGTCTACCAACAGATCGGTGAGCCACATGGCATGACGGGCTTCATCGGCAATATGGCGAGACAGATCCCGAATCAGGTCCGCCGGTTCACCATTTAATAACTCGATCAAATCAGTCAAATCTTTGCAACTGCGCTGCTCACTGAAGCGATAGCGATTCAGCGTGATCAGGTGAATCTCCCGATCTCGGATCACCTGACTCATCACCTCACGCGCACCTAGGGCACCTAGAGAATTTTGCAGCTTGCGAGGATAAGCTACTGTCATGACTTTAATATTGCGTTTTGTAAAGAACTATCCTCATCCTAGCGTAGTTTTTCACAGGCGATCGTCCTGGTAACTCTACTGAAAGACTGAGTTTCTAACTATTAATAAAATCAGTGGAAAATTCTATCTAGTCAGGTAAAACTGCTACTGAAATGAGAGAATTTGCTTGCTTTTATACCAGGTTTACTTTATCGTCATCGCCCACATTCATTATGAAAAGCAAATAACGTGATATTAATTTTTTTGGATAAATGCAAAAAAACAACCACCTGGTTTAGCTATCAGGTGGTTGTTTTAATTAACTCACTAACGAGATTACACGTCGTAGTAAAGCGCGAATTCGTAGGGGTGAGGACGGATGCTCATGGGGATGACTTCGCGATCGAGTTTGTAGCTGATCCAGCTTTCGATAAAGTCTTCCGTGAACACACCACCGGCGGTGAGGAATTCGTGATCCTTCTCCAGATTCTTCAGGGCATCCATCAGTGAACCAGGGGTAGATGGCACTTTCGCCAGTTCTTCCGGTGTGAGTTCGTAGATGTCCACATCCAGCGGCTCACCGGGATCAATTTCGTTCTTGATGCCATCGATCCCGGCACAGAGCATAGCGGCAAACGCCAGGTAGGGGTTACAGGAGGGGTCAGGGCAACGGAATTCTAACCGCTTCGCCTTGGGATTGCTGCCCGTGAGCGGAATCCGTACCGATGCCGATCGGTTGCCTTGCGAGTACGCCAGGTTCACGGGCGCTTCAAATCCTGGCACCAAGCGCTTGTAGGAGTTAGTCGAGGGGTTGGTAAACGCCAGCAAGGAAGGGGCGTGCTTCAGCAGACCACCGATGTAGTGCAGCGCCATCTTGCTCAGGTTGGCATACTCATTGCCAAAGAAGGTGGGCTGTCCTTCTTTCCAAATCGACTGGTGGCAGTGCATCCCCGTCCCATTATCACCAAAGATTGGCTTCGGCATGAAGGTGACGGTCTTGCCATACTTATAAGCGACGTTCTTGATGCAATATTTGTAAGTCATCAAGTAATCGGCGGCGGTGATCAGTTCCGCAAACCGAAAACCGAGTTCGCACTGACCGCCCGTTGCCACTTCATGGTGATGCTTCTCGATCGGCACACCGCACTTCGCCATCGTCAGCAGCATTTCCGTCCGCATATCCTGGAAGGTGTCGGTGGGGGCGACCGGGAAGTAGCCTTCTTTGTTGCGCGGCTTATTGCCCAGATTCCCACCTTCTTCTGTCCGACCCGAGTTCCAGACCCCTTCCTTACTGTCTACATAGTAGTAACCGGAGTTTTGGGTTTGGTCATACCGGACATCATCAAAGATGAAAAATTCTGCTTCTGGTCCAAAAAAGGCAGTATCCCCTAGACCCGTCGCTCTGAGGTAATCAACCGCTTTTTGGGCGATCGAGCGGGGGTCGCGGCTGTAGGGTTGCCCAGTCCGGGGCTCCTGAATGCTGCAAATCAGGCTGAGAGTTGGCTCTGCCATGAAGGGATCGATCCAGGCTGTGTTGGGATCGGGCACCATCGCCATGTCCGACTCGTTGATCGATTTCCAACCGCGAATGCTGGAACCATCAAAGGGCACACCATCCGTAAAGCTGCTTTCATCAATCTGGTCGTGAAACAGCGTCAGGTGCTGCCAGATGCCGGGGGTGTCGATGAATTTCAGATCAATCATCTGAATGTTGTCGCGCTTAATCCATTCCAGGATTTCCTGCGGGGTTGTCATGAATGACTCCTTACCTTGATGTACTCTGTCTAAGTGTCAGAAATAGAAGATAAACAGTTGAAACAATCTGGAAACCAGTGCCTCAATTGTTGTGGGTGCAAAAGAGTTCAGTTGCAGAGTGGGGAACTCAGGACTCAACTGCACAGATTTCGCTGACGTTGACGCTGACCTAAATATTCATCAACCCAATTGCCCACCTTGCAGCCAGGACAGATCCACTCCAGTAAATTGCCCTGCCACGGTTAACCTGTTACCGCCGATCGTGGGGAAGTTTGCTATCCTCAGACCGTTGCTTCCAGGTCAAAAGTGCTACTGCATCTGAATCATCCTAAAGACAGGTGTTCGGATAAATTGTATTTTTTGATACAAAATCTTTCTAGCGGTTCAGACTTAAACTTTGATTAAGCATGACGACTGGGTTTCAGGATTTTAGGAATCTTGTCGAGGCGAATCGTCATCCTATGAAAAATCTCCTGGTGAACTGGCGCGAAGGACGCACGATTGGGCGATCGCATCATGGTAAACTGACGATCAATCACAGCAGAAGGGTTTAACTTCTGGGGATTTGGTTTGAAGCAAAGGGACAGAGTTAGCCTGGTGTGGGTCAGCGTCGCGTGTTCGTTCAGTGTCCCTAGCAGGATTTATCTGTAGTGCTGTCCAAACTCCTGTGTGAGTGTGGAATATCCGCTGTCAAGCAGGTCAACGCTAACCAGATCCATTTCTTTACATAAAAACAAGATTATCGAGGAGATTGGGAGAAGACTTCAATGCGGGATGCAGTAACGACCCTGATTAGAAACTACGACATCACCGGACGCTATCTCGATCGGGATGCGATGGACCGGCTCAAGTCCTATTTCAATTCTGGAATGGCACGCGTACAAGCGGCTGCCATTATCAATTCTAATGCGGCGGAGATTGTGAAGCAGGCAGGGCTGCAATTATTTGAGGAACAGCCAGAACTGATCCGTCCCGGTGGCTATGCCTATACCACCCGTCGCTATGCGGCTTGCTTAAGAGACATGGACTACTATCTCCGCTATGCCAGCTATGCGCTGGTGGCTGGAGATACCGATGTCTTAGACGAGCGAGTGCTAGAAGGCTTGCGGGAAACCTATAATTCCCTGGGGGTACCGATCGGTCCTACGGTCTATGGCATCCAAATCATGAAGGAGATTGTCAAAGAGAAGGTGGCAGCCGCTGGCATTGACCCATCCTACGTTGACCAACCGTTTGATTACATGTCTCGTGAGTTCAGCGAGAAAAATATTTAGTCCAATCACCTGAAATACTTTAGTCTAGGGGTGCAAACGAATGCACCCCTTCATATTGAATATGGCTCATTCTTGTCACATTCTTGTCGAGGGCAATCCAGCGATCATTTATGCCAGTCGGCGTGGCACACCCGAGAAGATGCTGCCGATCCTCAAACCGTTTTTAGAAAAGTTTTGGGAAGAACGGGAAACCTCTGGCGAATACAATGATACGCCCGACTGCTTAGTGGCTCAGATCGTGGTTCGCTTAGGGTTTGAGTTTTGTGAGGATGATTTTTCTAACCTGCGGGTTGGCTCTAAGTTTAATGGTGATGTTGGATATCTCTATCAAGTGGCTGCCGATCGCAGCCTGAGTGTTTGGATGGCAACGGAAGCTTACCATCAGCAGCCGCAGCTAGGCTTACAGGGGTGCCAGCGCTGGACTGGCGCGTAAACGTTGGTTATTTTTTACCTTCGTCCTGAGCGTTCCCGACCTACACTGGTCAGTCCTCGGGCAATGCGACTGGGATAGTCACTCTCATCATAAATTTCACCAACGAGTTCTTCCAAAATGTCCTCAAGGGTCACTAAACCGACAGTGCCGCCATATTCATCGACCACGATCGCAATATGCAGCCGTCGTTGCAGCATTTCTTTAAGCAGGTCGGCAACTCGTTTGGTATCGGGGACATAGACTGGGGCATCCATCACTTCGGTGACTAATCCGTTGCTGCGTCCTTCTTTGCGTAAATAGCTCAATTGCTGCAATACTCGCTTCAGATGCACAATCCCAACAATCTCATCCTTGGACTCTTCCTGCACCGGGATACGAGAATATCCTGTTTCCAGACAGAGATCGACGAGATCTTGCAGAGTGGCTTCGTGGGAGATAGTACGCATATCAATGCGGGGCTTGACTACATCTCTGGCATTGAGTTGATCTAACATCAACGCTTTGTTGAGTAGCTTGTGTTTGTCCAGGTCGAGCTGCCCTTTACCTCCCAAAATTTCGATCATCAGTTGTAAATCTTTGACGGATTCACTTTCCTGAACCACGCCTCCCTGAAAGGTTTGGATCGCAGATTGGGTAATTTTTTCAAACAGCCAGATAATTCCTAAAACCGACAGCAGCCGAGATAACCAGTAGATGGGGCGCACGACCAACCGGAAGATTGGCATGACGTTATTGATGGCGAGCGATTTTGGCACGATCTCCCCAAAGGTGAGGGTGAGAAACGTAATCGCAAAGGTGGCAATCCCGATCGCCTGGTTGCCCAGCCAGAGGCTAAATAGATTACTGGTGAGAATGGCAGAAAAGTTATTGACTAGCGTATTACCGACCAGCAGGGTGGTAATAAATCGTCGTCGCTGGTGGAGTACCAGGGTAAACAGGCGATCGGGATCTCCCTGTTCCTTGATTAAGGCTTGGAGTTTGAGGTTATCTAATGCTGTAATTGTTGTTTCCGAGCCCGAGAAAAAGGCGGATAGCAGCAACATCAACAGCAGAACGATCACGTCAACTCGAATGTCTCCCAAAATGGGACCAAAATCCGCAGACACAAGTAAATAAGACGGCAGGGGTGGAATCACAAGATTGCCCAGGACAGATTCGACACAGCCTGGCGAGGGAGTTCTTCGTTGATAATAACGCTCCTACCCCATGAATTCATCACGATTCCTTAACCATCTCTCAGATTTTCTTTGCTCAGCGCCTAACTCGCGCCGATCTCCCTCAATCAATCACCGTCACTTCAACCCCCAGGCTAACTCGATGAAATAAATCTTCAATATCTTTGTTGTACATGCGAATGCAGCCGTGGGAAGCGGCAGTGCCGACCGATCGCGGATTCGGAGTGCCATGAAACCCAATCCAGTTTTTGCCATCTGTCCAGAAGCCAATCCAGTGGCGACCTAAGGGGTTATCCGGATCGCCCCCTGGAATCGTCACCCCTTTTTGCAGAGGACTGACCCAGATCGGATTTTTGAACATTTGCTCAACTCGAAACTTACCTTTGGGGGTTTCCCAGCCAGGACGACCAACGGCGATCGGGTAGCGTTTCACCACCCCTTCCCCTTCGTACAGCGTCACCTGACGTTTACTGAGTTGGATTTCTAACCGTAATGGTTTAGCGACCTCGGGTGGCGATGGTTCTGTGCCAAAGTCAACGATATTGCCCGGTTGCTCCTGCAAGCCAGGGGGTTTGGGCAGCAGGATATTGCTACCCGGTGGAATTTCGGTAGGAGTAGCGGTATCCGTGGCAGCCGGGGTGGCTGTGGGAGCACTGGTTGCCGGGGACTCTTCGGGTTTGGGGGACGTGCTAGCCGGGGTTGAAGCGGGGCTGGGCCTGTCTCTTATACACATCT
>NZ_JBLZFZ010000078.1:0-31236 GCF_050753385.1 Pantanalinema rosaneae CENA516 | reverse complement strand
AGATGTGTATAAGAGACAGCTCATCTCCCTCATCCCCCACCTACCCCATCCTCTACTTCGGACTCCCCGGCAACCCCGTCTCCGCCTTAGTCACCTTTTGGCGATTTGTCCAACCTGCCATCCGTAAACTAGCTGGCTCGCCTCCGCCCTGGAACCCGATCGTCATTAACGCCACCACCCAGCAGGACTTGCGATCGGACGGCAAACGGGAAACCTACGTCTGGGGACAGGTGCAGGTGGTAGATGGCAGTTATCAGTTTCGCTTAGCCGGGGGTAGTCAGAGTTCCGGCAACTTGATTAATCTGGCAGGCACAAATGGCTTAGCCATCATCGCGATCGGGCAAACCCACCTTCCGGCAGGCGCGGTGATTCCCGTGTTGTTAGTGAACCCTTAACGAATCCCCCGCCCTCCTACCGCATCTCTTAGAATAAGTTGACCACTGTTCTCCCGTAGGTATTGATCTATGGCGGCTCCTGACTTAAAGCGATCGCTACCGACAGGTGATGAATTACCCTGCTCAGACGATACGCCCGTGGATAACGAAGATCAAAACTTTATTCCCAATTTCCTCCTATTTTTGTTAACGCTAGTTTGGCAGCACCGCACAGATTGGTATTTCGGGGCTGATATGGCGATTTACCACACGACTGGAGTCAGTCCCAAGGTTCCCATTGTCCCTGATGGCTTCCTCAGTTTAGGGGTGGAACGGCGTAAAGGGGGGAAATCCCGCCGCAGTTATGTGCTTTGGGAGGAGCAGGACATCCCACCGATTCTGGCACTGGAGATTGTCTCCTGGACTCCCGGCGAGGAATATGACACCAAGTTGAACATCTACGCCAAGTTGGGAGTGTTGTACTACATTATTTACAATCCCGAATTCTGGCGGCGCGATGGTCATCAACCCTTTGAGGTCTACAAATTGATTGAAGGAGCCTATCACTTGCAAATTGGCGAACCTTACTGGATGACAGAGGTGGGCTTGGGGATCGGTCGCTATCTGCGATCGTTTGGGGAGATGCAACGGGAAGTGTTGTACTGGTATGACCAGCAGGGGCAGCGCTATTTGGCTGCCGATGAGCGGGAGAGCCTGGCACAACAACAGGTAGAACAAGCCCGACGGGAGAAAGCGGAATTGATCGATCGCTTACGGGCAAAGGGCATTAACCTAGATGAATTACTTTGAGCCAGACAGGCTAGAGGGCTAATTGTATGATTCGCTCATTTTCAGTGATTGTGCCAGTGCTGAATAAAGAGAAGGAAATTATTCGAGCGCTGGAAAGCGTGGAAGCCAGCATCCAATGGTTTCGGCAACACTATGATGACGCAGACTCAATTACCCCCGAAGTGTTGGTGATTAATGAAGGGTCTACCGATCGCACCGTAGAACGGGTGACTGAATTCATGCAGGATAAACCCTATTACCAACTGATTCATCATTCCAAAAGTTTGGGAATCGGGCCGGCTCGAAATACCGGAGCTAAAATGTCCCACGGGGATATTCTGTTCTTTTGTGATGGGGATGATCTCTACTATCCAGAACATATTTATCTTTGTTTTCGCATTCTTAACCACGATCCACTCCACACAGATAGCCACACACCAACCTCCTTTCAACTAGAAACCAAGCAAGGCGCATTTCGGATCGAATTGCCGCCCCAACCCGTTGGGATTGTGCGAACGGGAGTCTATATGGCAGATCCATTACATCCATATTGGAAAGGCGCGATCGAAAATACGATCGCCCAGAATTTGTGTATTCGGCGAGATTGCCATGAATTTCTGGAAGGGTTTCCGGAGGCTCCGGTTTATAAACAGGTGGGCTGTGAAGATGTGTCCTATGATTTGTGGATTGCCAAGTTCTTTAAAGTATTCAAAGTGCCGATTGAAACTGTGGAATATATTCGCTATCCCGGTAACAATCTCGATCGGCAGTTAAAGAAATTTCAAACTCCACCGGGACACTATCAAGAAGAAATGCCACCAGAACACCGGGAAGCCCATACTGTGCGGCATCGCCTGGAGCAAGAGAAATTAAACTATCTGTTCGACAAATTCAAACGGATTGACAAATCTCCAGAATTTTTCTCGGTACTAAACTGGCAGCAGTTAGCCGCAGATTGCCTGGCCCAACAACAGTATCCCGAAGTCATCTCCTTGTGTGAACGAGGTATGGCGTTAGAACCGGCAAGCAAAGATACAATTAAAAATTTGTTAGCGGCTGCCTATAATAACTTCGGTTCAGCGTTAAAAGGTCAAAATCAGCTAGAGCAGGCAGTTGGCTATTTTAAGCAGGCACTTGCGGTTAATCCCACGTTTTCCCAATCCGATCTGGCAAAGGTTCATTACAATATCGCCACTACCCTCAAAGATCAACAGGATTTTCAGCAAGCTCTGACTTTTTTACACAAGGCAACCGAACTAGACCCTAAGATTACTGAAGAAATTGCTGATTTCGCGAAAACTAAATACCAAATTCAAGTGCTGGCAAAAGGGTATCAATTTACCCAGGATTGGTTTAGCATTAACCTGCCTGTTTGGGAAAAATATCTCACGCCGTTAGCCAATACCCCGGAACTTCGGGTGTTAGAAATTGGCAGTTGGGAAGGGCGCTCTACCTGTTGGTTGGTTGATCATGTTCTCACCCATCCCACGGCTCGCCTGACCTGTATTGATACTTTTGAGGGTGGTGTTGAGAATAAAGCTGCCTATGATGATCAGTTCCTGAAAACGATCGAACAACGGTTTGACTTTAATATTGCCCACACAGCCTCACCGGAAAAAGTGCGGAAGGCAGTTGGTCAATCGCAACTGGTATTGCGATCGCTGATTCCCGATTTTTATCATCTGGTTTATATCGATGGTTCTCACATTGCCAGTGATGTTTTAGAAGATACGTTATTGACCTGGGGATTAGTCAAAGTAGGGGGAATGATTGTCTTTGATGATTATGGCTTTAACTTTCCCCAGGGCATTGCCGAAAATCCGCCGAGAGTCGCGATCGATGCTTTTATGAAAGTATTTAGTAGCAAGATCAAACTAATTCATCAAGGCTATCAAGTCATCCTCGAAAAAATCTGTGCTTGACGGCTAATTTAAGACAGCGATCGCGGACGCTTGAGCATTAAACTGGCAACCACTATCCCGACGATCGCCAGTAACGCCATCGGATAAAACGCATAGGTGTAGCTTCCCAACAAATCCCGAATTTGTCCGGTCGTCAGTGTGCCAATTAGTGCCCCCACGCCATAGGCAGTAAACACAATGCCATAATTTTGGGCATACTGATCGGGATTAAAGAATCGTAGCGTCGTCGTTGGAGCCATCGCCAGCCAACCGCCTAAACAAAACCAGAACAGGCAAAAGGCAATTAAATAGGTTGCCACCTGTCCCTTCTGGGCATTTGCCATCAGCACACAGGCAATTAGGATCAGCGTATACGATCCGATCGCGACATAATGCGGTTGAAACCGATCACTCAACCAGCCAAACAACGGACGACTAATCCCATTAAACAAAGCAAACAGAGACACGCTACTGGCAGCAACCCTAGGATCAATGTTGATAATTTCCTCGCCAACCGGGCTGGAAATCCCAATTGCACTCAAGCCAATCAATGCCCCAATAGCGTAGCAAATCCATAATCCATAAAACGATCGACTTTGGAACAGATGTTTAGGATAGGTCAGGATTGGCACAGAGGTAGTCGCCGCTAAACTGCGATGGGGATACCATCCGGCGGGAGGCAACTTCAGTGCGATCGCGACCCCCGAAATGATCACAATAAAAACAATCCCTAAGATCCGCAATGTCGGTCTTACGGTGTATGCCCCAATTAATTGACTGGCTACAGGGGCAGTGATCAGCGGAGACAGCCCAAAGCCGATGATTGTTAATCCTACAGCTAACCCCTTGCGATCCGGGAACCACCGGGAAACCACCACCATAGGCACACCATAGGCAATGCCCACCCCTGTACCAGCAATCACCCCATAGGTGAGAGTGATCATGCCAATGTGAGTCGCAAAGCTAGACAGAATATAGCCTGCACCAACAATCAGCCCGCCAATTATCGTCATCATCCGCGTCCCGATCCGAGGAATGTAAAAACCCGCGATCGGCATGAATGTGGCATAGAACACGAGCGCAACAGTAAACGGTAATAGGCTTTCAGTTGCACTAATATTCAGTTCACCTTCTAACGGCTTTCTAAAAATACTCCAAGCGTACACACTACCTAAACACAGCAAAACACTCATGCCAAGCGGAATCAGTAACCATCGCCCCTGATCGGCGGGTAAACCAAATACCGTTGGCTCCGAGGTGTGATGAGGAACACTCATAGGCTTAATTTCATGATCCTGCCAACATCAAACGGCTAACATTCTAGAATATGCGTCCGTCAGTAGGATGTTCGGCAAAAGCACTTGTGGCGATCGATAGGGAACAACACGGTAAATTCCCTATGAATCCACCATTGGAAAGACGCAACAACCTAACTGCTTACTTAGGATGAAAAAGGCTGAAAGTACACAATTGGTGCTGATTCTCTACTGATTTTTTTGCTGCATTTGCGATCGAAAGCACGAAGTAAAATATAGGATTTAACTGGTGATGAATAGCTCATTGACTCGTCCCCTGGCTGTAGTAACAGGTGCTTCCAATGGTATTGGTTATGAACTGGCAAAACAGTTTGCTCAAAATGGGTTTGATCTATTAGTCACAGCAACCGGAGCTAGTATTGACGAAGCGGCAACAGCATTTAATCAATTAGGAGCAAACGTCAATACTGTGCAAGCAGATTTGGCAACTTACGATGGAGTTGAAAAGCTCTACAGTAGCATCCAAGCGGTTGGACGACCTGTAGATGCGATCGCCATTAATGCCGGTGTCGGTGTCGGTGGTGAGTTTGCCCACGGCACCGATCTGCAAGCTGAGTTAAATCTAATTAACCTGAACGTTGTGTCATCCGTCCATCTGGCAAAACGTGTGGTGAAGGATATGGTCGATCGCGGTCAGGGGCGAATTCTGTTTACCTCCTCGATCGCGGCTCTGATGCCAGGCCCCTTTGAAGCCGTTTATGCCGCCTCGAAAGCCTTCATCCATTCCTTTGCCGAAGCTATTCGCAATGAATTAAAGGATACCGGGGTGACTGTCACCTCGCTGATGCCAGGCCCAACTGATACAAATTTCTTCCATCGGGCTGGTATGGACAACACCAAAGCTGGTGCTGGTAAAAAAGACGATCCAGCGGAGGTAGCGAAACAGGGATTTGCAGCGTTAATGGCAGGCAAGGATGCCGTGATCGCAGGTTCACCTATGACAAAACTTCAGGGTAATGTGAGTAAGGTGCTGCCAGATACCATCAAGGCTGAACAACATCGTCAGTTAACCGAACCCGGATCGGCTCACAAATAGCTTACGGCTTAGACCGACAAGGCTGACAGCGATTTTCCCTGGATTAAACTACGTCACTCCCCATCTTCACTGTAGTTTATTCATTCGACAACAACTGTAAGAACATGTACCTGAGCTAAACTCTGCCTATTTCAATCAGTCGCTGGGCATAATTACCAGCTAAAAGAGCCAAATTAATTGCTGACCGGATAATTACAGGACTTGTTCAGTGAGGTGGCCCCAATCGGCTCATGGCTTGCACACTCGCTAACACATGGGTTGAGTCAGTCCGTTGTTTGCCTGTGCCTTGAGTAACCCTTTGGCTTGAAAGCACTGGAGCATTTCTTCAAGCAGGATGTGCTCCGCCTGAGCATCCACCAATCGCTGCCGAAACTCGCTCAACACCGAATAGTCGAAGCCGGGATCGTCCAGTTCCAGAGATAATGCCTACTTCCAGTCCATGCGAGAGCGAACCGCTTCTGCGGCTTGACGGTCAGAGAGGTCTTCGATAAATTGCATCACTGTTACCAGTGCCAGCCGCCACGGGGCAATGGCAGATTGTCCTTGAGTGGCATACAAAGCGGCGAACTGACGGTCTTGATAAAAACCGCCGAACTCATCACGCATTTGCATGTAGCGATTGCCTTTGCAAAAGATGGCTTGTGCCACCCGCAGCGTTTCGGCGGGAATTGCGGGAATCACAACAGCTTGAAGCGATATTGCACACCTCCAGTGATTCGTTATACCCTTACTCGTAATGCTCGCTCTTCTTGAGCCACAGCATCTGAGTTTGTTAACGTTTTGACATCACTCCATGTTTAGGCTTGCGGTGTTCCCGTTCATTAGCTTGTAGTACATTCGCCAACAGTATCAATTTTTCCGCCTATCTGCCTATTTTGGGATCTTAGGCGGAAAAATCCCGTCTATTCATTGTTGTACTGCCTGATCTAAAGCTGCAATGGCACCTCGATTTAACTTGTAAAGTTGCAAATTAAGTGTGGCTAATAACGTAAATCAAAAAGTTAACGCCCTTTTAGATGTCTTGAACTCTGATGAAGGCATCAGTTTGCTCATTCAGGCTTTAGGTGATTCAATCCGAGAGGTTAGAGAGACTGCCCACTGGTTACTAACAGAGACCCAAAGTGAAGCTGTAAACCAAGCACTGAGGTTTTATCCCTATGCACAAATGCAGCTTTTACATACCATTACAGGATGCGGACGAGGAACAAACTATTTTGCGATTAATATAAATAGAAAAGTGTTGCTGAGTAATTGCCATAGCGAACTGACGGGGTATGCGCTTGCAAGCATCAATGTTTGGAATCTGCAGACAGGGGAGTTAGCAGATACTCTGTACGTAACCCATGAACATATGAGCACTGGACAAGATGGACAAATCATCGTTACAAGCTTTCAGCCCTTCGTCACCGTGCATGAAGACTGGGAAATGAAACCGCAACGTTGGGGTCATGTATTACATGAGCAACCCACAGATATTGCTTCGCTCGCTGTTAGCAATGATGGTTCAATCGTCGCTGGTGGAAGATATCAACATGACGCGCGATCGGAGTTTTTAGGACGGATTGCAGTATGGGATTTACACGCAGATCAGTTAATTCACCTGCTGGAATGGAAACCGACCCGACACACATCACGTCCCTTGCCGATGATGATTAGCCCAGATGCATCTCTAATGCTCAGTCAAGACAACGATCTCCGTGACCATCACCGATTATGGAACTTACAAACCGGAGAGTTAATGCGGGTCTTTGAGACATCCCCAAATTGGTTTGCGGATGCGATTGCTAATACCTCAGACGGAGGCTGTATTGTAAGTGGGATTCGAGATAAGTCAGTCAAAGTCTGGGATCTCAACACAGATCAGGTCATTTACTCGTTTCCAGACTACCATCCTGTTCCGAGGTGTTCTCCTACAGCTATGACTCCCGATGGTAAGGTACTTGCTTATTGCAATGATGCAAATGAGATTGTTCTTTGGGAGTTGGAGGTTAATCAGAGGATTCGCACGTTACCAGAAAATCCATCACCGATTCAAGCAATTTGTCTCAGTTCAGATCGGCAGTGGCTTGTGAGTTATGATGCAGAACAAACAATCACAATTTATGGGCTACCTGATGAATAATTAGAAATCGTAGAGTTGAGTAACCGCAGTACAACAACCGTGGTGCAGCGGATTATTCAAGTTCTGGAGCAAAGTCGCAAAAGTGCTGGCAACCGCTGACCACGAACGTTATACTACTTTATCTTTCGATGGTGACGGTACAACCAAGTTCCTTGTGCTTGGGGGGCAATCATCTGGTAATAGTGTTGATACTGCTTCAAAAATTGTGATACGAGGTGACGCAGCCTCACCATCCTAGGCAGGGCAGGCGGATGATTGAAAGCGGATACTGCTGAGTTGTAGGTTGTTTGCCGCCCAACTGTACCATGAGCTATGGGAGAAAAAATGTTGGAGAACGTCAACATCCGACCTGAACGTACTACAGATATTGAGGCGATCGCCAGTATTACTGAACAGGCGTTCCGATCGCATCCCCATAGTCAGCAAACAGAGCAGTTTATCATCGCGGCTCTGCGCCAGAGTGGGGCGCTCTCGATATCGCTGGTGGCGGAGGTTGATGGTCAGGTGGTTGGTCACATTGCCTTTTCACCTGTGCAGATCTCGGATGGCTCACCTGATTGGTATGCCCTGGGTCCCATTGCCGTTGCGCCGACCTTTCAGCATCAGGGCATTGGGCAGGCATTGGTCAACGCCGGGATAGAGCATCTCTATCTGCTTGGGGCGCGGGGTTGTGTTCTGGTCGGGGAGCCAGACTTCTATGGGCGGTTTGGCTTTCACAGTAATCCGGACTGCACGATGGACGGTGTGCCGCCGCAGTATGTGTTGTCGCTGCCTCTCGCTAGTTATCCTCAAGCAGTTGGTAACATCACGCATCATCCAGCCTTCAATGCCCGTAGTCCTCAAGCTTAGTTAGCCTGCTTCCGATCGCGGCAACTTGCTGCATGACCTGACGGGCAAAATCCTGATCGCTGGTTTAGAATCATCCTGCCGGATTGATATTGCGATCGCAGATTGCCTATGCGCTGGTTCAAATCCTTTGCTTCCCGATCGACGACCTGGTTCAGCCTGGGACTGCTGGGACTGTGGTTATTTGCCTTGGGACTCCGATTTTGGGGTTTGGGACGATTTAATAGCCTGGTCTTTGACGAAATTTACTACGTCAAGTTTGCCCATAATTACCTGTCCCAAACGCCTTTCTTTGATGGGCATCCGCCGTTAAGCAAATACCTGATTGCGATCGGGATATGGCTTGGCAACCAACTGCCGATCGGGCAGGATACGGCGAATACGGCGGCTGGAGCGCTTTATACCACCTGGAGTTATCGCTGGCTGAATGCCCTCACTGGCTCATTGATTCCGTTGGTGGTAGCAGGCATTGGCTATGAAATTAGTCAACGGCGCAGCTATGCCCTAATCGCCGGGTTATTCATGGCGCTGGATGGCTTGTTTTTGGTGGAATCTCGTTACGCCCTGAATAATGTTTATCTGGTGATCTTTGGGTTGTTGGGCTGGTGGTCACTGTTACGATCGCTGGCGGCGGAGCGATCGCAACCCCGTACTCTCTGGTTATTGCTGTCTGGCATCTGGTTTGGGGCATCGGCTTCAGTCAAGTGGAATGGTTTGTGGTTTCTGCTGGGGGCGTATGGCATGTGGGCGATCGCCTGGAATATTCACTGGTTGCGATCGTGGCAACCGCCTACCTCAGATCTGGATGCAGATGAGGCATTACCAGCCAATTCAGAATCTTCTAGTCTCCTGGAACGCTTAACTCGCCTGAGTTGGTGGCAATTCGGGCTGTATTTGGGCATTGTTCCAGTCGTGTTTTACTTCCTAGAATGGATTCCGCACCTGCAATTGAACGCCAAAGCCGGATTGTGGCAGGATTTTTGGGAACTGCAATGGCAGATTTTGACCTATCACGAACGGGTCGGGGATGGCCCCAAAATTCATCCCTATTGTTCGCGCTGGTTTACCTGGATCATGATGCTACGTCCGGTGGCTTACTTTTATCAGGTGACTGGTCGGCAGGATCCGTTACCGACTGGGCAGACTGCACCAACGACTAGCCCGGATAAGGTAATTTATGATGTCCATGCGATCGGCAATCCGATTTTGTGGTGGTTAGCGTCTGCTGCGATCGTGCTGCTATTGTGGGCGCTGGCGCAATCCCTCGATCGCTGGTTAGCCACCCGACATTTACCACCAACCGAGTCCGCAACGGGCGATCGCTGGACGCAGTTAAGTGCCAGTGAGCTGTGGCTGGGATTATTTCTGGTGGTCAATTACGCCGCTAATCTGGTGCCCTGGATGCCAGTTACCCGTTGTACATTTTTGTATCACTACATGGGCGCGTCCGTGTTCTCGACGATGGCGATCGCCTGGTTTGTCGATCGCTGGTTACGTCGTGCCGATTCCCAACAACGAGTGATCGGCATTGCCACCATTTTGCTCATTCTGGCTGGCTTTATCTTTTGGCTACCGCTTTATTTGGGACTGCCCCTGTCGCCCACGGAATTTAACTATCGCCTGTGGTTTCGCACCTGGGTTTAACAAATAAGGCTCGATAGACCGGGAGTTCCCGTTCTAAAACGGATACTTCCCGTTCGGTGGGAATCGGTAAGGGATTGTCGGGTAGCCAATCCGGCGGTTGTTGGACAAAGGCAGGATGGGCTTTGAAGCGATCGCGCATTTCCACTGCCACCTCCCGAATATCGGATTGTATGAATAAAGTCCCAGTTGGACTGAGAAATTCAGCTAACACATTCACCAGATCAGGAGTGACGACACGGCGTTTCTGGTGACGACGTTTGAACCAGGGATCAGGGAATTGAATGGTCACCCGTTGCAAGGTTCCAGCGGGTAAGGAATTTAGGATCGGACGAAGAGAATTATTCGCATTACAAAATAAATAATGCAGGTTAGTCAGCTCAGCTTCCGATCGCCACTCATTTGCCTGATCGACCAATGGCTCCCGAATTTCTAAGCCCAAAAAGTTCCAATCGGGGAATTGCGTTGCCATGTCCAGCAAAAACCGTCCCTTGCCTGCCCCAATGTCGAGATGGAAGGGGCGATCGAGATGGGCATAAATTTCTCTCCAGTTGGGTGGCTGGATCGCCGTCTGATACTTCTGGCTGAGGGGATTAACGTGTTCGCGAACTCGGACGATCGACATGCTATAGATTGATGATATGAACTTGAATTTTCGGTTTGCGGTCATTAGCGATTTGCACATCGCCCTGCCTCACACGATTTGGCATCATCCCAGCCGTTTACATCTAGTGGAGGTCAGCATTCCGGCATTGGAATGCATTCTGGAACGATTGAGCCATTTGGATCTTGACTTCCTGCTGCTACCCGGTGATTTAACTCAACATGGGGAGCCAGAAAACCATGCCTGGTTAGCCGATCGCTTGGCAAAACTGCCCTATCCAGCTTACGTGATTCCCGGTAATCATGATGTGCCCCACCTGAAAGCCATGAGTACGGCGATCGGGCTGGCGGACTTTCCCTATTACTATCAAAAATTTGGTTACACAGATCCGACGCAACTGTATTACACCTGTTCGTTACTGCCCGGAGTGCGGTTAATTGCGCTGAATTCCAACCAGTTCGATGCTCAGGGTAAGCAGGTCGGCTGGATGGATCAGGTTCAGTTGGGCTGGTTAGACCAGGTGTTAACCGAATTTCGGGATGAATTGCTGTTAGTGATGATTCATCACAATGTTTTGGAACACTTGCCGGGGCAAGCCAGCAGCCCAATGGGACGACGCTACATGCTGGACAATGCCCTAGAGTTACTCCAACTCTTACGGCAGGCAGGTGTTCAACTGGTGTTCACCGGACATCTGCATGTGCAGGATATTGCCTACGAACAGGGCATTTACGACATCACGACGGGTTCGCTTGTCACCTATCCCCACCCCTACCGCATTTTGCAATTTCGTACCGACGATCGCGGCAGGCATTGGCTACAAATCGAATCCGATCGCGTGGAACGTTTACCGGAATGGGACACTCTCCAACAAACCTCACGGGATCTGATCGGCGATCGCTCATTGCCGTTCATGCTGCAACTGCTGACCCAACCGCCCCTCTGTTTCCCGAAAGTCGAAGCCGAAGTCTGGGCACCTCATCTCCGCTACTTCTGGGCAGACATTGCCGATGGGGATGCCATTTTTGACTTTGCCCACTTTCCTCCACTAGCCCGTCGCTACTTTGAGAGCTTTGGCGCGATCGATCCGAGTGGTCATCTCAATTTTATCGACAACCAGATCTCGCTATTACTAGCTTAGATGTCTCTACTTGACTTGCCGGACGATACCAAACACCGAGGTAAACCCATGCAGAAAGGTACTGCCACCGACGGGCCCAATTTCACCGTTGCAGAAAAAGCCGCTTAAGGGGATTTTGGGTAGGTAATGGTGAAACAGTTCCGAGTCAAAATTGGGTTCGCCATACAGTCCTTCACCCCGTCCCAGGCAGGCAAACATTAAAGCGCCCACCACTGGAGCCGGATCATCCTCATGGTGATCACAATAGCGTTCTAGTAAAGTTTCCAGGTCATCGGCAGAGGCATCGCCATCGCGCAAATGAAACTGGATGCGTTGCCCGACCCGAATCCGATCGCCGATCGCGATCGCTCCCACTCGTGGATCCACTCCCAACAACGTCCGGATCAGAAAGTCGCCCGGTTCCAGAGTTTGCTTAAACTCACTTTGCGCCACCCCCACAAACAAGGAATGTTGGGCTAAGGCGCGATCGTCTTCATCCAGACTTTGGATCAAGTCCTGCAACAGTTCCAGGGGGGTGCGCTTCTGCGATACCCGAGAACTACCACTGTAGGATGTCCCACTGGCACTGGGATGTTCTTCCAAGCCCAACAAAATATTGCGTTCACCTTCCGTGACTAAGTAAGGTTGCCCGATCGGTCTACAGCCCTGCGCCACGATCGCCTCCAGCACAATATTGCCACTTAGGGCAACTCCAACTACACCATCACGATGTAACTCATAGTTACAAAATAGCCCCGTTGCACTATTAGCGGCTCCGGCTCCAGCCAACCCTCCTACCTTGGTAGAACTGGGGTAGGCAAAATCTAGTCCCTGCAACAGGTCATTGACCTTAGAGGAGAAGGGATCGGCTAACAAAATAAAGTGGGGCTGATGGTTGGGAGAAGCACCCGTCAGTTCGACCCAGGCGGTCGGTGGGCTATCCAGATCAGGTAACGCATCCGTAGACACATGGAAGGTATGGATCTCAACCTCTGGTAAGTAGGCAAGCGTCAGCGCCAGAGCGGGCTCTCCTTCAACCTCCTGCGCCACCTCGGGGCTTTTCATGCCAATGACCCCACCGCCCGCACAGCCAATTAGGGGTAGATTGGGTAATTTTTCTTGTAACAACGGCATCAGGCGAGAGTATTCACTCGCAAAAGCCGAGGAAATAAACACGATCGCTAAATTGGCTGGAGTGGACAACTCCATCTGGGCTTGGCTGACCACTTCATTGATGGCGGCCTCCAACGAGGGGCGAGTGGATAAAGCAGTCACCCACTTAAACGCACTGGTTGTCGGCTCCATCATTGCACTATCTCCCGGTTCTTGAACTGCCTACTTAATAGAGTAATCGCGCACTGCGTATTCCTCAAACCACATCGAGGATCGATCTAGAACACCTGTCTGTCTGGTCGGATGGCACAAGTTCCGTTAAAATATGTTACATGGGCTGGTTAGCCACCAGGGTGTCCTGTTAGGACGAGTTCCGATCGTTAAAAGATCTGGCGTGATCCTACTGTCGGACGATCGCCGCCTGTTATCACTAGATGATACATGCTCGGCATTGACCTCGTTCGTCACCTGGTAGCAGAAGCACCTGTGGGTCAAGCAGGGGTATGCCCAATGTCCCTTAAACAATCAAAGCGACTGAGATAACCATCCATGAGCGATATTCAACAAAAAATTGAAGAAGAGCTTGAGCAAGCTCGCGCAGTCTGCGATGTCAAAGGTGGCAGCTCCCCTGAGTGTGCTGCTGCTTGGGATGCCGTTGAAGAACTTCAAGCAGAAGCATCTCACCAGCGTCAACACAAGCCCAAAAACTCTTTAGAACAATATTGTGACGATAATCCAGACGCGCTGGAATGCCGAGTTTACGATAACTAGGGATCTCGGTAGGATAACTCAACGTGAGGCAGGTGCTATCTGAATCTGTAGTTTGGGTTGGTTCTGCCTGCTTCTGTTGACTTCTTCAACATAATTAACCTGGCAAGTGGCTGAGGCACTACCATAGTGCTGAGGTTGCTTGCTTTTTCGAGTTCACATACGTCTATCGGTACACCTATGCAAAGCCCGTCTTGGTTGCCCTCACTGGTTTGGACAGACTATCGTCTAGCCGTATTGGTTACGGTGATTGTGCCTCTGGTGCTGTTAATTTGGGCAGCGGTGCAAAAATCGGAAGCCATCCAGCATTTGATGGTGATCTATTGGCGAGTGGCAAGTCTGCTGGCAATTACGGTGTATCTGATGATTGCGGTGATTCCAGCCGGATTCATTGTCGGATGGTTGGCACGAATTCTCATGCCGATTGCCCTATGGTTTTGGGTGGATCTGAATGAAGAGATTTCTGATCTACCAACAAGTCGGTTGAAACTGTCATTCACCTCTTGGCGCTGGGCGATCAGTCTGTATGGGGTGATTGGAGCGATCGCCCAAATTCCCACCCTCCGCTGTGCCTTTGAGTCATCGGAGGCGTTAATCAACAATCCGTTCTGCCGCGTTTGGCTAGAACCGACCTGGTTATTCCGAGAATTTTTCCATCCGAATACCCGTCCCTATTTCCTGGGGTTTCTGGCGCTAGTGGCTCTCGGGATTTATGTGCTCTATCTTGGTTGGTTTGTGGTGGTGCGTTTGGGCAAACAAGGACGATCAGCCACAGGACAGTAATGATTCTAGTGCTGCTATTTGACTATTTATGGCACGATCGCGCATGACTCCGCTGACACAACTAGAGCAATACACGCTAAAACGCCCCCAAGAAGTGCTGTTAGTGACGGCATCCGTAGAGGGTGAACTGGATCAGGTGCTGATCTTTAAAGGATTTTCTAGTTCTCTGGTGCGATCGACTGCCTTCGATCCAGATATGCCCGTGTTGCCTGCGGACGCAGAGATTCTCAATATTGATGTGTTAGTCGGACCCTACGATCCCGGCAAGCCCCGGTACATTCAGCAGGGTCTAACCTGGGAAACCATCCAACCCCGCCTTCAGACCGTTGGACTATCACTTCCCTCCTGATGAAGATGAATATTCCATGTATTAACAGGCATAATCTACAGTAATTTATGTTGATTCTCTGAAGAGAGACTATTCTCTGATGCACATTTAGTCTCCTAGTAGGCATAATCTACAGAAATTATGTCGATTTACAAAAGAAATGCTATTCTCCACTGTGTGTGAGTTGTGTGGGGTTTGAACATTATGGTTGTTTCTCCTGCCCGCATTCCGGGAACGGGTCTTTCCAGTATTGCTGCCGCTGCTTCGCCTTATGCAGGGTCTGCTTGGGGCACTGTTGCCTTACCCGAGAGTCGGCTATTTGGTACAGATGGGATTCGGGGACGAGCGGGTGATCTGCTGAGTGCGCCCCTGGCGTTACAGGTAGGCTACTGGGCAGGGCAGGTGCTCCGATCACATGCGGCTGATCTTGGTCCTGTGGTAATCGGACAGGATTCGCGCAACTCCAGCAGTATGTTGGCGATGGCACTGTCGGCAGGACTAACCGCCGCCGGGATAGAAGTCTGGAATATTGGTCTATGCCCGACTCCGGGGGTAGCTCATCTCACGAGTTCCACAGATGCGATCGGTGGGGTGATGATATCCGCCAGCCACAATCCTCCCGAGGACAACGGCATCAAGTTTTTTGGGGCGAATGGCAGCAAATTACCCTTGGCGTTGCAGGACGATATTGAAGCCGCCTTACGGGGCAATGCTAGCCCGTTTGAGTTAGGCATGACGAGCCAGTGGGGAACCCATCGCTATCGTCCAGAACTGATTGCCAACTACCAGGAACTGGTGCAGGATTCGCTCAAAGCAGAGCATCAAACCGATCGCCCACTGGAGGGGATGCGGATTGTTTTGGATCTGGCATGGGGTGCCGCCGTAGAATTGGCTCCACCAGCGTTCCGGGCAATGGGCGCTGAAGTCATTTGTTTACACGATCGTCCCGATGGCGATCGCATCAATGTCAACTGTGGCTCTACCCATTTGGCGACGCTTGCCCGAGCGGTAAAAGAGCATCGTGCCGATTTAGGCTTTGCCTTTGATGGGGATGCCGATCGCGTGTTAGCCGTGGATGCTCAGGGTCGCCCGGTGGATGGGGATTACATTTTATATCTCTGGGGACAAACCCTCCGGCAGGCAGGTAAGCTACCTGGCAATACGATCGTCGCTACGGTGATGTCGAACCTGGGCTTTGAACGGGCTTGGGAGCAACAGGGTGGGCAGTTAATCCGAGCTTCAGTTGGCGATCAGTACGTTCATGCGGAAATGTTGCGCTCTGGAGCCATGTTGGGTGGTGAGCAATCCGGTCACATTCTCTGCCGCCATTATGGGGTGACGGGGGATGGTCTGATGACAGCACTCCATGTTGCCGCGATCGTGCAGCAGTCTGGTTTGCCATTAGCCGAACTAATGAATCAAAGCTTCCAAACTTACCCCCAACTATTACGGAATGTGCGGGTGGAAGATCGGACGCAACGGTTGCGCTGGCAAGAATGTGAGGCATTGCAACGGGCGATCGCTCAGGCAGAAGCCGAAATGGGCGATCGGGGGCGGGTGTTAGTTCGGGCATCCGGGACGGAGCCGGTCATCCGCGTCATGGTGGAAGCGGCAACGACTGAACTGGTGACGTACTGGACAGAGACGCTGGTAGCGACAGTGCAATCGCATTTAGCCGCCTGAATGGTTAATTCAGTCCGTTGGTGATGGCTTGATTGACCGAATTCAGCGTCCAACAATGGCATCAGAATGCAGGGATTTGATCAAATGAATCAAGTCCCTGGTTTTTATGGTGTCTATATTCCTTTGGACTTGAGACTAAATACAATTTTCCACTATATGTAAGGGCGAACGGCTGTTCGCCCCTCCTAAATATGGTGTATTTTTTGAATTAGTTCAAACTCCAGATTCCTAGTTTTGTGACTTAGATCACAACTTAGTCTGAGATGAATCACTCTAGCCGGTGAAGCCCATCACTAGATAGTTAGGAGATGATCACAGGCTTTTACCACTCTCAATCACCGAGGCAAGCGGAAAAAACACCGATATTAGGATCATTGAGTTCCGAATTGATTGTGTTCATGTCTGCCCCTATCCACCTGCTTCCCGGTGCCCTCGCCGAACTCTTTGCCCAAGTGAGTTGTTCTGGTGTTCTTACCCTGGCTGATCGTTATGGATTAATGGCAGCCGTGTTTGATGAGACGCTGAGTGATGAAGAACGATTTGCCCTCAACCGCTTGTTGCGATCGGCGAGTCGAGGACAAGTCCAATTAGTGAATGAGTTATCTGTAGTGTTCTAAGGATTGCAGATTGATTCAGGTGTAATTTTGTGTCGGGGCATGGCATTTGGTAAAAGGTTCTTCCAGAAATCTCTGCCATAGCTTGCTTCCCGAAGGGTATACCGCGCCTGTCCAGAGGATCGCTTGATTTAGTCCGCGATCGCTCATTTCCACATTCTGCTGCCATCATGAACAGAGATAGATCATGATGGTTAACGCTGTATGAGTCAGACTCCGGAACGCCTGCATCCCCCGTTCCTTTCTCTCTGCATGATTGTTAAGAATGAGAGTCAACATCTGGCTCGGTGTTTAGCCAGTGCCCAACCGTATGTGGATGAAGTGGTTGTGGTGGATACAGGCTCGCAGGACGATACCGTGGCGATCGCGGAACGTTTTGGAGCCACGATCCAGCATTTTAATTGGTGTGATGATTTTGCCGCTGCCCGCAATTTCTCCTTAGAGCAGGTCACGGGAACCTGGGTGCTGATTCTAGATGCCGATGAAGAACTGGTAGTGGACGATCGCCAGTTCCGCCAGGTTTTAGTAACGGTACCCACAGACCTGTTAGGCTTTGCTCTCATCCGTACTGAAGTGACTCTGCTGGAAGGCGATTTAACCGGAGGGGTGCATGTGCGGTTATTTCGCAACGATCGTCGCCTGCGTTACCAGGGGCGTTACCATGAACAATTGCGCCACCAGGATGGGATGCCGTTAACGGTGGCAGAGTTCCCTGCCCTGAAGATTCGGCATTACGGGAATAGTGATGAACAAGCCGTTTTACAAAAAACGATCGAGCGCGATATCCCCCTTCTAGAAAAGATGCGTCAGGAAGAGGGCTTAAGTTTATGGTTGCTGGATTGTCTGGCGCGGAATTACTTCCGAGTTGGTGATTTAGACAAAGCCCAGGATTGTTATCGTGAAGCGGGCGATCGATTGTTTCCCCATCTCCTCAGTGGTGAGCCACCGGGGGAATTCTTTTGGGTACCTACCTTGCTATATACCCTGGCAGAGCAAGCCTTAGAACAAGAGGATGTGGAAACCGCTCGGGTGTTAGTGCAACGGGGGCTAGAGTGGTGTCCTAACTACCCGCCGTTAAACTATGTGGCTGGGGAAATGTTACTGCTGTTGGGGTTTCCTTTGGGAGCGACCGCTTATTTTGATACCTGCCTGCAACTGGCAGAAACCGAGAACTACTATCGCCAAGATCCCTGTCCCCGCCCATTAATGACCACTGAACCCGCCTGTAGTTTGGGGCAGGCCTATTTGCAACTCGGACAACCCTCTGCCGCGATCGCTGCTTTTGAACTGGCGTTATCCTTTGATCCCAATTGCGCGATCGCTCAAGAACACTTACAGGCTATCCGAGCGACATGAGTTTGGTCAGGGGTGATAGCAGTGTTAGGACGCAAAAATAGGCATAATTCGCTACAAGTAAAAGAGGTAGGAGCGCGATCATTAGGTATTAATCTGTGCAGATGAAGTGCCCTATGGGAGAATGACTCAAATTTTGGAGGAGGGTCATCTTGAGTAAGAAGTGGCAGCGTAACCCGAAAAAACAGCCAGTAGCGGCTGAAACAGCTCAGTCCTTAACTCCAGAGACATTTCAACATCGGCTGGATAATCTGCTGAAACAGCAAAATTATCGTCAAGCCTTAGAAACGATCAAAAATGCTCATCGTCACCAACCCGATCTGGAATTTACTCCACCGGAAGCCGAAATTTGGCTCCTGCGGGGACAACAGGAGTTCCAGAAACAGGACTTCAAACAGGCTGAAACATCGTTTCGACAGGCATTGGCACTGGGCTTGGCAGGAGAACCCCATTATTGGCTGAGTCGGTGCTTGCTCCAGCAACATCGCTTAGATGCGGCTCTGGAATTGATCCAAACGGCATTTGAACAGAAAACGTTACCTAAAGACTATGCCATTTGCTATTTAAAGCTGTTGTTCTTAAAAGATGATGTGGTCACGGTAGAACAGTTAATTAGTAAACACTCTAAGCGGTTTAGTGCGGCACAACTGCACTGGGCGCGGGGAGTATTAGCCCTGCAAACTGGACACACTGAGGAAGCAATCACCAGCTTTAAGAAAATTAAGCGTCCGCTCACGCCGGGTGATCTCCCCCAAGCCTGGTTGGTCTATACGCAACAACGGGCAGGAAACTGGGAGGCAGCGAGTCAGTTATTAGGGCTGCGATCGTCGCTTTGGGGTGGATTTCCGGTCAGTTCACCGAAGTATTTACAGCAACCCATACTGCAACAGTTAGCCCTGTTTCAACGGGCAACTACTGGCGAACCACCGCTGCAACCATCCGATACGATGCGCGGGGATGCCGCAACCCAAGAATTGCTGACTGGGCTGGCAATCATCCAACTGCTGGAACGCAATGATCCGCATAATGCTGCCCATGCCTTGCTGAATTTATCCCGTCGCCCAACGCAGTTACCGGAACTAAATACGCTCCGATCGGCGTTGCTAATCCGGGCAGGGCAGCAAGCCTTAGAAGGAGGAGAACCAGAATGCTCCGAGCAGTTTTGGAAGCCATTGCTGAACGACCAGCCATTTAATCCCCAACTAGCGGTTAACCTCTTGAAAGCGTTAGAGCTAAACGAATCCTATCAAGAGCAACAACGCCTGATTACTCGGTTACTGAAATGGGTGGAACAGGATGCCAAACAGCATCCCGACCAGTGGGCAGGCGATCGCTTAAAACTGACTCTGGCCCAGTTACATTGTCAGATGGCAGATACCTGGGTAGCTCTTGGTCGTTCTCGGACAGCCCTGGGAGCCGTCCAACAGGCAGAGCGCATTTGTCCCACATCCCCGGAGGTTATCGGGCGGCAAGGGTTGATTGCCTTCGGCGAGAAAAGGTTGGAAGAGGGAGCACGGTTGTTAACCCAGGCAGTTGAGCAGGGCTGTCAATCGGAAGAAGTTTATCAGGCGTTATTGGTGGTATTGGATGACCTGAACCAGCGATCGACTAAACAGGAGATACGGCGGCGGTTTGGCAAACGCTTTGGTGACTTGAATCCAGAAGCCGATGTGGAATTTGAACCCTGGCTAGAGGCGTTATATAGCCAGCGTTATCTTTTCTTTAGCCGCTTAGTCCAGACCAAAACCAATCCCGACTGGCCAATGCAAGCCTGTCAGATTTTTGTCAAATCGGTGCAAAGCCCACCCAATTCAGGCGGACGGGTTTCCCTTAACCAAGCTGAGGCAAATCGTGAGTGGGATCGATTACTCCAGGGGCTGTCCGGTGAGGAGCAGATCCCGACCTTGCAAGCGATCGTGCTTTCAATTCATCTGTTTGCTAAGCGAGAAAAGGGGATTGCCGCCTTAACGAATCAATATATTCTGCAACTGTTTAATCTTGGGGCAGAAATTCCGGCGGCTAGAGCAGCCCATCTCGTCGTACTCGCTGTCACTGCCAAAGACCCTAAGAAGCTGGAAGAACCGCTACGGAATTACCTGGATACCATGCCCCAACCGGGCAATGCTCTGGCAGATATTCAATTACAAGTACGGCGATTGGGTTGGGTAAGAAATCTGATCTCCTACCTGGACGCAGCCTTAAAGCAGGAACCCCAAAATCCTTTGCTCCTGCTGGCTAGGGCAACAAGCTATCCCTTTTCTATGCCGCAATACGAGCAACTCAAACAACAGGGATTTGACATTGCCCGTCGAATTCAGGATGCCAAGGCGCTGCAAGCCTTCCGAGAAGAAGAAGCCTTTATCCAATTGCGCCATGCTCAATCCCTCATGCCTAACCCAGAGAAGCTGGATGATCTCGATGAAGTGGGCGCACTGGAAGCCCTAGAAGCCATGATTCGCCGGATGTTTGGCAATCAGATTCCCAAAGCCGAACTCGATCGCATCATGCCAGAATTGACCCGCAAAATGATCGAAGAAATGCCCGACTTCGATGATGATTTTGAGGATGACGATTTGGATTTCGATGCCCCATTTACCTTTGGCAAACCCAAGAAACGCAAACGCACCTTCCGCGATCTCTAATCCTCCCCCCTCCCCCTCTCCCCCTCCCCTGATCTAACCTATGACCACCCTCTTCGATCGCCTCGGCATCTCCCCCACCGCTACTCCCACCGAAATCAAAACGGCTTACCATGCCAAACTACGAGAATTTCCTGCCCATTCCCATCCGCAGGAATTTAAGGAAATTCGGGCGGCCTATGAAGCCATTCGCAAAGGTGAAGCGACTTCAGCCGATCGGGAATTTCTCCAAGTGCGCCCGATAGAGGCAACGATCGACCCGGAACTCCTCGAACAGATGCGCCAGAAGGTTTTGACAAAACTAGAAGTGAGTTTGCATGAGTTAATTCAAGCCACATTTTGAATCAGCAGTCTGTGACGGCATACGATACCCTGAAGACACCCACTGTACTCTAAGCCAGGTCAGACGATGGTAGATAATTTGACTGTGCTGGATAACTGGGAAGCGCCACTGCCGCCTACCGATCTGATTTTTGACGATGGAGAACCGTTGGAAAGTAATCGTCACCGGATTGCCATGAATGTGTTAATTCGATCGCTACAACAGGGCTTCTGCGATCGCACAGACTTCTTTGCTGGTGGCAATATGTTCGTGTATTACAGCCGTCACCAGGCAATGAACCGGGACTTCCGAGGTCCAGATTTCTTTGTCACCCTTCAGGTAGACGGGAACCGAGAACGCCAGGGGTGGGTGGTCTGGGAAGAAAATGGTCGCTACCCCGATGTGATTGTGGAACTCCTATCACCCAGTACGCAAGCCGTCGATCACGGAGTCAAGAAAACCCTGTACGAACAAACCTTTCGGACCCCGGATTACTTCATCTTTGATCCCTTTAATCCGGAATCCTTACAAGGCTGGCATCTCCAACTGGGGCAGGGCTACCAACCCTTATCGCCTAACGAGCGGGGCTGGTTATGGTGTGAAACCTTACAACTGTGGTTAGGCACCTGGGAAGGGCAGATCGATCGGGAACCCGTGACGGGAACCTGCCACTGGCTCCGGTTTTATCATCCCGACGGTGGTCTGATTCCCTTACCGGAAGAAGCCGCAGCCCAACGAGCCGAGCAAGCAGCCCAGCGAGCTGAGCAGGAAGCCCAACGAGCCGAGCAAGCAGCTCAACGAGCCGAGAGATTAGCCGCCCGTCTGCGAGAGTTGGGAGAAGATCCCGAGTTACTTTAAGTCATACCCACCATCAATGAGGATAATTTGCCCATGACCGATCGCCAAGCGTTGTTTGATCAACTCCTGAATTATCTGGAATCTGCTCCCACACCACCGGATTATTTAACGGCTGCCCCAGAGTCAACCGAAGCCTTTGATCCCTATCAACTGGTGAGTGAGTGGATTGCCCTGCGGCAGGAGATGAAACAACAAGGAAAATTGCTGCAAGCTGCCCAAGACCGACTTCAGCGAGAATTAGACCTGGTGCGATCGCAGAATCAGGACTTGCAACAACGCCTGGAAGCGAGTCAGAATCAAAGGGCTGAGCAGATCGCCACCCAACTGACGGCGCAAGCCCAACAGTTTGATCAGACTCAAGCAGGGCTATTTCGCCAGATGTTGAATGTGTTGGATGCCCTCGATCGTGCCTGCGACTACTGGCAGGAACAGTCTGCATCCCCTACGGCGGCATCTCCGCAAACCTGGCGAGAGCGGGTAGCCGAATGGTTGGGAATTTTGCCAGCGGCGGCGATCGATCCCTCCTCCACCGCATTCACGGACATGTTGACGAGCAATCGTCAGGGGATTGAACTGATTCAGCGGAATTTATTGGATCTGCTGAAGCAATACCAGGTGACTCCGATCGTGGCGTTGGGGCAACCGTTTGATCCGGGCTGTATGTATGCGATCGGGCGACAGGCGAGTTCGGCTCCTGCCAATACGGTGATCCAAGAAGTTGTGCGGGGCTATACCTGGCACGATCGAATTTTGCGGGAGGCTCAGGTGCTTGTTGCCGCCGATAACGGTAATCTTCTAGAGAAAGCTTAAACGCAGGGGCGATTCAGCTTTTAGAATCAACATTGAGTAATATCACGACTTCACACACGAATTATGGGTAGAGCAGTAGGCATCGATCTGGGAACCACCAACTCGGAAGTGGCGATCGTGGAGGAGGGGCAAGCCCGTGTCCTACCGGGGGACGATGGCGACCTGATTCTGCCCTCCTGTGTCGGCTTAAGTGATACCGGAAAACTGCTAGTTGGTCAAGAGGCGTTGCGGCAGTATGCGGCGGCTCCAGAACGCACAGTGAAGTCGATCAAGCGCTGGATGGGCACCAACCATACAACGTCACTGGGCGATAAAGAGTATGTCCCCCAGGAAATTTCCGCCATGATTCTGAAGGCACTGAAACAACGTGCCGAAACGGCTTTAGGAGAAGCCGTCGATCGCGCCGTGATTACCGTTCCCGCCTACTTTACCGATGCCCAGCGACAGGCGACCAAGACAGCTGGGGAAATCGCCGGATTGGAGGTGTTGCAGATCATTAACGAACCGACGGCAGCGGCACTTGCCTATGATCTGCGATCGCAGGAAACCGAGCGAGTCTTAGTCTATGACTTAGGGGGCGGCACCTTTGATGTTTCGGTGGTGGAAATTACCGGAGAAGTGACAGAAGTGCTTGCCAGTCATGGCAATAATCGCCTGGGCGGGGATGACTTCGATCGACGATTGCAACTGCACTTGAAGGAATTATTCCGACAACAACATAGCGTGGATGTGCCGGATGATGCGGCAACCAATGCCCGACTGCTCAGGGCAGCGGAACAAGCCAAAATAGATTTAAGTGCCCATAGTTTTGCCACAGTGCGGGAAGCGTTTTTAGGGAGTAAAGGCAAGACGGCACTGCACCTGGAAACCGAGCTAGCTCGAACGGACTTTGAGCGACTGATCCGTCCCTTGCTGGAAGAAACTCTGGAGGCGATCGATCGCGCCTTGAGTGATGCCAAATTGTCGCCTGATGATCTCGATCGCATCATTCTGGTCGGTGGTTCCACCCGGATTCCCCTGATCCAACAGATGATTGCTGACCATTTGGGGCAAGCCCCGACCGATGGCATTCAACCGGATCTCTGCGTTGCTCTGGGGGCAGCGTTACAAGCTGGAGTGCTGACTGGGGAAGCGGTCGATGCCATTCTGGTGGATGTGATTCCCCATTCCTTAGGAATTTCGGCGGCAATGACCACCCCGATGGGTGTGATGCCGGGATTTTTCAGTGTGATTATTCCTCGCAATAGTGTGATTCCGGTTTCGCGATCGGAAGTGTATACAACCGTTAGCGAAAACCAGGATGCTGTAGAGGTGGAAGTGTTTCAGGGGGAAAACCCGATCGCCGAAGAAAATGTGCCCTTAGGCTCATTTAAGATCGAAAATTTGCCGCCCAAACCAGCGGGAAGTTTAGAAATTGAAGTTCACTTCGACTTTGATTTAAATGGCATTCTGACGGTCACGGCGACTGAAAAGGGCAAAGGACAGCAAGAAAGCTTTGTCGTTAGTAATACGTCTGTGCAGCACTTGTCGAGCCACGAATTGCATCAAGCCCGGACTGATCTGGATCAATTGTTTGCAGTAGATGAAACGATCGAGACAGAGAGCAAAGTTGTTGAAGTCACTCTCAGTCCCGAACTGACTGAATTACTCGATCGAGCCCAAACTGCCCTCAAAACCCTAGAGGACGATCGCGCCGAGGAATTACAGGAGCTGTTAGAGCAAATCGAATCGGTAGCCAGTGGTGAGACTGACGATGATCTAGAAGCGTTGCAGTCGGAACTGGAAGACTTCCTGTATTACGGTATTTCTGATACTCCCTAACCTACATGAAATGTCCTGTTTGTCGCGCCACCTATCGCCCTGCTACTCAAGGTGAGATGGGCGATCAATCCACCTCCTCATCTCCCTCACCTTCTTACCTCTGTAAACGCTGCAGTGCCGATCTGACCCAACTGCTCCAGCTTCACGATCGCGCCCTCGGGCATTACCGCCAAGCGATCGCGGGGCTGCAAACCGGCGACTATCTCACTGCCCAAACTCAAGTCCAACACGCGATCGACCTCAATCAGCGGGATGCCAACTTTCATGCTTTAGCGGGACAACTCTGGGCGCTGCAAGGCAAATTTCCGCAGGCGATCGCGGCATGGCAACGAGCACAGACCCTGGATCCAAACCAACCAATTGCCCGTGAGTGTCTGCAACTGTTAGCACACCTGCGATCGTCCCAGGAGGTCTAAAGGAGTGGGTCAGATCTGGTAAGGAGGGGTGGCTGCAACACAGGGTGTGCCGCGATTCCCAACAAGCTTTCCAAATTTGGAAAGTGATTTGCAGAAATCTCCCTAGGTCACCGTACTAAATCTGCTTAAACTATGGCATAGGCTGATCGCTAGCTATTACTACCGTTTGCTGGCAATAGTTAGCCATCAGTCTGTTCTGCCCCACAGTGACTAAGAGCATAGCTGTCTCCAAGTTCTGCAAACCTCCTTGCTTTACTGCGGGGAGGAGTATGTCTATCAGGGTGATAGTATCCGCCGTGTAGTTTGCCTCTCGTAACACCTCAAGCATTAACACAACCCTATCATCAGGACGTTGTATGAGCAGTCAGGGTTCTGTTTAGGAGCTTAGTGAACTGCTATCTGGCATCACTCAAAATCAGGTATGTGCCACCTACCCCCCTACATCAGGCTGCAACTGGTAAGCTATTTCACAGCCTAGTCATAAACGTCCTAGTGAATGACATGCTCTAAACAACCGCAAACAATACGGGTTGCTGTGAAAGTTGCTGAATAGTATAAGGGTGCATCATGCTTGAGGGTTAGCTGCAATGAGCCGAGGCATTACCGAGTCAATCACTAAACAAACGTTTCTCGTCGTTGACGATCATGAAGCCATCCTGGAAGGTACGGTGCCTGCCCTAAAGCGAACCTATCCAATGGCGGAAGTGTTGACTGCCCAGGATTTGCAAACGGCTCAAACCCAGCTTAAGTATTACCATCCCATGCTGATTGTGTTGGATTTGAGTTTGCCGGAGAAGCCGCATACTCTAGCCAGCCCAGAAATTGGCATTCGGTTCCTGAAAGCGCTGATTGAAAGTCGGTTAGCCCCAAATATTGTGGTGTTGAGTACCAACATTAAGCCGTTGGTGCAATTAAAACCGATGATTAATGCCTATGAAGGCGGATTCGCGGCGATGGATAAGTCGCTACCCATCCGAGAAATGTTGCGGTTAGTTGATTTTGCCTTGCGAGGGTCGATCTATCTGCCACCGGAACTGCGGGCGCGTCCGGAGTTTGATCGCCGCTGGCTGGAAGTCCTTACGCTCAAATTTCAAGAGGGACTGACGGATAAGGCGATCGCGGATCGGATGCAAGTTAGCGATCGTACAGTCCGGAACTATTGGATCCGGTTGCAGGATGCCTTGGGAGTCTATGACGAACCCGACAAAGATCTGCGGATTCAAATTGAGATTGCTGCCCGGAAACTGGGGTTATTAACTTAGTGAAAACCAAGCTAAATCATCGACTCTGGACGCAATTCCGGCAGCAGACACGTGTTTGGCGCACTGGTGTGTTGCCAGGGGTTGTGGTGATTAGTTGTATCACGATCGCCCGGTTGGCTGGTTCGCTGCAAGCCCTGGAATGGATGGCATTTGACTACTTTCTGCGTTCCCGCCCGATCGAGCCAGCAGACCCTAAAGTGGTGATTGTCGGAATTAATGAAGCAGATATTCAGGCTGTGGGCAAATACCCCATTCCCGATCGGGAACTAGCCGTATTACTGAGAACTCTGCAAACCTACAAACCCCGAGCGATCGGGTTAGACCTGTTTCGGGACTTGACAACCGATCCCGATCGGGCGGAATTGGCAGCAATCTTTCGGAGTAGTCCCAACCTAATTGGCATTGAAACGGCCCTGGGGAGCCAATCGGGGTTGACCGTCGAACCGCCGCCCGAATTGCCACCGGAGCAAATTGGCATGGTGGATGTCATTATCGATCCGGATGGTAAGTTACGGCGCAGTCTGCTTGCCACTAAGGTTGATTCAGGGGAGACAAAGTATGGATTGCCGTTGCGATTGGCAGCATTGTATTTACAGGCAGAGGGGATTTCCTTGCAGCATGGCGATCGTGCCAGTGATCCCATTCAATTGGGAAGACTGACGATTCCCCGGTTTCGTAGCACGACAGGGGGCTATGTGGATGCCCCGGCGGGGGGAAACCAGGTGCTACTGAACTTTCATAGCCATCCACAACCGTTTACCATCGTCTCCATGATGGAGGTGATCAATGGTGAGGTTGATCTCTCGCTCGTCCACGATCGCATCGTTTTAATTGGCATGACGGCAGCGAGCGTTAACGATACTTTTATGACTTCAGCCACTAAGAGTACGCTGCTGGCAGATGCGTTAGGAAACCAAGCGCAGTATCAGGTGATTTATGGAGTGGAGTACCAGGCCCATGCCACCAGCCAGTTAATTAATGCAACGCTCAACGGTAGACCACTGCTACATACCTGGGTTGACGAACTGGAATATGTCTGGATCTGGTTATGGGGATTAGCCGGAATTACACTGGGGTTAATCTTGCAATCGCCCTGGAAAACGTTGCTCAGTCTAGCGGTGAGTAGTGCTGGCTTAGCCTGCCTTTCCTATGGGCTGTTAGTCGTCAGTTGGTGGATTCCGGTCGTGCCGACCTTACTTGCCCTCTGTGCCGCCGGATTAACGACTTCTTTCTTCGATCGCGACTTTCGCAGTTTGCTAGAACAACGCAGTGTGACGCTGAAGCAAACCTATGACGCGGTGCATAATGGGCCCCTGCAAACCCTGGCGGCAATTCTGCGGAGTTTGGATGATGAACCTGCCAATGCCCGCCTGCGATCGCAACTGCAAGACTTAAACCAGGAATTGCGATCGGTGTATGAGTCGATGAATCAAGCGTTGATTACGGGCGAACACCCATATTCGCAAACCCCGATTCAGGACTTACTGTATCAAGTCTACGAAAATACCTTGCAGCGCGATCTCCCAGGCTTTGCGTCGATTAGAACCTTCATTCCCCCGGATTTCTCCCCGTTAAAAGACTGCCCTCTGACGGCTGACCAGAAGCAAGGCTTATGTTTGTTTTTGCAAGAGGCGCTGTGTAATGTTGGCAATCACGCGATCGAGGCAACCTATTTGGATGTGGTCTGTCAGCGGAGCCAGTACCAGTACAGTTTACAAATTATTGATAACGGTATTGCTCTAAAATCAGACCTGCATCCACCCCGGCGGGGGCGTGGTACTGATCAGGCGAAGGAATTGGCGCGATCGCTGCGAGGTAAGTTTTGTCGTGAATCTCATAACCCCCAAGGCATGGTCTGTCAACTGACCTGGCAAGTTCGAGTGCCCTGGTGGCAAAACTTAACAATTTGGCTGAAGTTAACTCAGATGAACAAAGTGGCTCGACTCGGCAATTCTGACTCGAAATGGGAGCATCCATCCGAGTTCTAATCTGGATTGAACGAGTATGAATCGGTATTATTTTTTAGGCTAAACTACTAAGCTTAAGTCAGGCACTTCTGCAAGTATCTGACTGCGTAAATCATGGATCTATGATCTAAACAGGTGAATAGGATAAAATCCAATTTTTCGTTAACAAAAATATTATACTCGTGATTTAATCCGCACTTTTAGCCAGGAGCGTAGATTGAATCAACTTAGAACCCTCTGGTCGGGATCTGACGCTTGTTTCACTAGATTGCAGTCTTAATTGTGTTTCATCTAGTTCTGAATTGCTCCCATCTACCATCTTGAATGCATCACTATGAATGACTCCACCTTCAAAACTTTTGGTCAACGCGTTTTAACGTCACTCCTTACTGGGTTGGTTGCTGCCGGATTACTGGTATCAACTGCTGCCCAAGCCGATGAGGATAAAGCGCCACCCAGTGGCAGATCGGCAGGCGGCAGAGGCTGTAGCACCGCGAGTCAACCCCTGCCGACCGAAGTTCCTGCCTTAATCCTGCTAACTCCCAATCAACATCCTGGGCAAACGGCTTCTACCCGTCCAACCTTTGCCTGGTTTGTACGGGATGCGGCGGCTGTGCCTCTAGAGTTTCGCTTATATGAGCGCCAGAACGATGGCTTTAAGTTAGTGGAAGAGATCAAGGGCGATCGCTTAAAAAGTTCTCCCGGCATTATGGTGTTGTCGCTAGAGGATGTGCCAATAGAATTAGCGGTTGGTAAACGGTATCGCTGGCAGGTGGAACTGGTTTGTAACCCTGGGCGACCATCCGGCAACCTATTTGCCGAGTCAGAATTTGAGGTGATCTCTCTGAAACCCGCTTTGAAGACCCAACTGGATCATGCTCAAGATCCGTTGGCTCAAGCGAACCTGTTTGCTCAGGCGGATCTCTGGTACGACGCACTGGAAACCATTCTCGATCCGATGAGCCAGCAAACTCAATTACAACGGTTACGGCTGGCGTTACTCGATCGAGTGGCTACAAATACGGTGGAACAACAGCTTTTACATAACAGTGAGATTCACCCTGTGCAAAAATAAGTCGGATTGACTCACCCGATCGACTACAACTAGCGTCCCCGATATCCTGATGCTGAAACCACCAGGGGGGTAGTTGAATTTGGCTATGCTTAAACAGACGAATCCAGACGTGATGCAGGATTGGCTGCACTCACGTCCGGATCGTGGCTTGTCCATTCACAGATAGACTGTGGAGGTCAGACTGGGGGTAGTCTTTCGAGAGAGGAAGCTGCCTGTGGGGGATTTGGGCAGCAAAACGGTAGATGCATCCACACCACAACGGGGGGCAACAATCGTTCGCAAACTTGTACAAACTTGTAAATCTTCAGCAGGGGAGGGGGCAGGCAGATGGCGAAAACTTGATGCTACAAATAGCCTAAGGCGATCCGTGAGCAAAAGCTTTCACTCGTACTGCAAGTTACTTTCCAATTTTGGAAAACCGTAATTACAACCAATTTCCGACCAGGATGAAGGCTGCCCAATACCCGGGGTGGCTATCTTGATGTTGGCTTAACCAGACCTTCTGAGCGGCTTGTAGGGCTTTAGCTCGGCTCGGTTCTCGCTGTAGTGCCTGGTAGAACTGCGTAATCAATTCGGCAGTAGAACGATCGTCTACCTGCCAGAGGGAGGCGATCGCGCTTTGGACTCCCGCCTGTAATGCCAACCCAGCGATCCCCAATGCTTCGCGATCGCTGCCCACGGCGGTTTCGCAGGCGGTTAGCACTAAGAGATCGACCCGATGGGCTGGGGGAACATTACGCATGATTTGATACAACTGATTGATCGTTAGCTTTTCGTTGTATGGCTGGGCGGCTGGTGGACGGGGATTTCCCTGCTCCTGGCGATTGGCTTGTTTGCCCCCTGTGACTAAATAGGTGTCTCGGGCATCAATACCAAATTTGCCGTGGGTCGCAAGATGGACGATCGGGTAACTGTTCTGGGTCAACTCTCGCTGTAACTGCTGGGTGGTGAAGGCCTCGTCGATAAAGCCCCGGCTACCTGGGAAAATGTTTTGGAGACTAGCGATTTCTGATGGCACATAGGTCAACGCATCAAAGACGGTGGCATCATTGACGATCGCCGCTTCCGTTAAACCAAACCCTAACACTCGTAAGGAGGCGCGATCGAGGGGAGTGGGATCAACCAGCGTCAGGCTGAGGGTACTGGCAATCGCATACTGTTCGACTAAAAATTGTCTTCCATCATGCAACGCCGCCATGGGAATACTCCGGAACAGCCCATCGTGAATAAATACTAATGTCTCAATCCCAGCCGATTGCAGCGCTGGCTGAAAGGGGCGAATCAGCCAATCGTAAACTTGCTGAGAGGCAGTTAGATATGTATCTGCCAGGTCAGACCGCTTTTCCAGTTGTAACCGGAGTTGATTCAGGGTGGTCATCACCTCCGTGGCACTGGCGGGTATCCAAACCACCTGCGACTGTAAACTCTGGAGCCGATCGGTTTGGGTCGGCGGTAGAGACAAGATTACCGCCACGCGATCGTCCAGGATGATGGAACTGATCACGGCAGTTTTGGTATCGACTAAGGTGATGGGTTTAGACAGGGCTGTGAATGAACATTCATCCCCTAAATAGTTTTGCAATTCTGCTAGCCGCAAACGGTCGATCGTTGCCAGGGCAGCGTCAATTTCGGTGGGGGAGGTGGTAAGGTCGGGGGCTGTCTCTTATACACATCT
>NZ_JBLZFZ010000077.1:0-31920 GCF_050753385.1 Pantanalinema rosaneae CENA516 | reverse complement strand
AGATGTGTATAAGAGACAGCCATCGCCCTATCCCTCCATCTCCCCCCGCTCCTGAACCAATCGGGGAATTTGCACCGTGAACTGCGTTCCTTGACCCAATTCACTCTCGACCGAAATTTCTCCATGATGGAGTTCAACGGCTCGTTTGACGATCGCCAACCCCAACCCTGTCCCAGCGATCGTTCCGACATTATTAGCGCGATGGAATGACTCAAACAAATGTTGTAAATCAGCCTGAGGGATACCAATCCCGCGATCGCGAACTTGAAAGATCGCCATTTTGTCTGTACATATTAAGGTAAACGCGATCGAGCTATTGGCTGGAGAATATTTAATCGCATTAGACAATAGGTTTTGCAGAATTTGTCGGAGCAGTTTGGCATCGGCTTCTGCGGTCAGTGACGTTCCAGAGCAGGTGAATTGCAGCGTGTGATTGTTGCGAGTCGTTGCCTGCATTTCATCCACCAACTGATGACAGAACGCTTCTAAGTTAAGCAATTCTGAATGGAATGGCAGTTTACCCGCCTCACTTTTACTAATCGTCAAAACATCATCTAATAGCTGCGTCATGTGTTGCACAGCCGCCCGAATTTGGCTGTAGTGTTTTTGTTTTTTCTCATTCGTCCACCGATGGCTACTATGTTCCAGCAATTCCGTTGAACCCAGGATCGTGGTTAGGGGAGTACGGAATTCATGGGAAGTGGTCGAGATAAAGCGAGATTTTAATTCGTTCAGTTCCTTCTCCCGTTCTAGGGCTCGCAGCACTTCTGCCTCCGCCTGCTTACGTGCTGTGATATCGGTAGAAATGCCACCTACAGCATAGGGAACTCCTTCACGATCGAACAAAGGGAATTTCACGGAAAGATAAGTATGCAACATATCATCCTGGAGCGTAAACTCCTCAAATGCCATACTGGTTTTGGATTCCAGTACCTTGCGATCGTTGGCTTGATTCACATAAGCCAGTTCTGGCGGCAGCAAATCGTAGTCTGTCTGACCCCGAATTTGTTCTAAAGGTAAGTGGAACAGCGTTTGAAATTTTTGATTCACCAGGATATATCGTCCCTGGGTATCCTTCAGATAAATCGCTGTTTGGGCATTATCCAAAATGGCTTGTAAGCGTTCATCACTTTCGCGTAGGGCTTCCTCAGCTTGTTTCCGAGCCGTCATATCCCGAATAATGCCAACGATATAGCGGTTGTTAAATGAATCAATAAAGCGACTATTTTTGGTGGAAATATACCGAACCTGACCATTGGCATCGGTAATATACTCTTCATCCTCCTGCGTTTCCCCCGTCGTTAACAACTGATTATCCTTTTCCCAGAATATTTTGGCTTGCTCAGGCGGAAAAATATCGTAGTCGGATTTATCTAGCAACGCCTCTCGACTGTAGCCAACAAAATCACAAAACTTTTGATTCAGTAACACCCAACGATGCTCTTCATCCTTGACAAAGATGGGGTCAGAGGCTGCATCCAACACAGTGGAGAGAAATTCCTGGGTTGTGCCCAGTTCCTGGTTCGCGGCTTCCAGATCCAGGGCTTGTTGTTGCAGACTCTTATTCAACCGCAGAATTTGGGCTTCGGCTTGCTTGCGATCGCTAATATCAAAAATAGCGCCATCCAGATATAATAAAAAGCCGTCCTGATTCCAGATCCCCTGTCCTTTGTGATAGACCCAACGAATCCCACCATCGCGGTTAATCATGCGATATTCCAGGACAAAGGGTTGTCGGTGGGCAAGGGCGCGTTCCGTCACATGCTGTACCATCAGCCAGTCATTCGGATGGCAACAATCAATCAAGCTGCGGACTCGATTATTAATAAAATCCGCCGCCGGATAACCAGTGATTTTTTCAATCTCATCACTAATAAACACCACTGTCCAGCGTTCATCCGGCAGGTAACGATAGATTACCCCCGGGACATTCGCCACCAGGGTTCTGAACTTTTGTTCACTTTTTTGCAAGGCAACTTCAGCCGCTTTCCGGGCACTGATGTCGCGGACAATCACACACTTAAATTCCCTGCCATTGAACTGTAAGTAGTTGGAACTCATCTCCACCGGAAACTCACGCCCATCCTTAGTACGGTTGAGGGATTCCGATCGCCGCCAGCCCTGCTGCTTCAGCATGTGCCAGTGTTCTGCCCAGAGTTCCGGTGTGTAAGCTGGATAGACATCAAACATCGTGAGATTGAGCAATTCTTGTTGCGAGTAGCCCAAAGAACGACAGGCCGCTTCATTCACATAGAGAAATTGGGCATCCGGCTTGACCAGATACACGGCATCACTGACCCGATCGAGGGAGAACTGGGCTAACCGTAAGGAGGCTTCTGCCTGCTTGCGATCGCTAATATCCCGCACAATACAGACATAGCCGCCATCACTCAATGCCGTTAACGAGAGTTCCTGATAAACTCGCTCCCCCGAATCGCGTTTGCCAACCGTTTCGCCTTTCCAGTAGCCCTGCTTACGCAACACCGGCATAATTTCATGTTCGATCCGAAAGCGTTCTTCGCCGTCATACAGCGATCGCCAATTTTTTCCCATTAAGTCATCTGGGCTGGGATAGCCATAGATTTCGGCATGAGCCAGGTTGAGATAGCTATAGGTCAACTCGTGATTCAGAATCGCGATGCCATCCCTGGAAGCAGCGATCGCCGCCGATTGTTGATAGATCACCTGCTGAGTCCGGGCTCGTTCGATCGCATACCGCACCGCTCGGATTAAGAGGGGGTAGGCAATCTGTCCCTTGACCAAATAGTCCTGTGCCCCCCGCCGCAGCGCTTCTAAGCTCATCACCTCATCATCCAAGCCCGTCAAGACAACGATCGGCATGGTAGGAGAAACATCGTGAATCCGTGACAGCATCTCTAGCCCCTGGGCATCGGGTAACGATAAATCCAGTAAAACTAGATCGAAGGGTTGCTGTTTTAAGCGATGCAGCGCCTCACTCAACCGCTCCACATGGGTGAGATGCCATACTGGTTCATCCTGTTCATCAATAATTTCCTGAAGCAGATCCGCATCAGCAAGATTATCTTCAACCAGCAAAATGTTTAGCAGTAGAGAAGGCATGATAGATGCTAATCCGAACGGGGAGGTAGTTGAACAGCCGTTAACCAGAATTGCTCGAATACTTTCACCATTTGGATAAAGTCATCCAAACCCGCAGGTTTAGTGATATAGCAATTGGCATGTAGCTCGTAGGCTTGACGAATATCTTCATTCGCGGCAGACGTGGTTAGAACAATTACAGGTATCGTGCCCAAATCTCGATCGGTTTTAACCTCTGCCAGTACCTCCCGACCATCCTTTCGGGGTAGATTCAGATCCAATAGGATTAAATCGGGACGAGGTTTATCTGCATACTGACCCTGATGACGTAAGAACGCGATCGCCTCTACCCCATCCTCTACTACATAAAGCTGGGTCGGCAGTCTTGCCTCCTCCATCACCTCCAGCAATAGATCCGCATCGCTGGGAGAATCCTCAACCAGCAAAATATGAATTGTCATAGACCACCCTTGTCAATTGCGTCCGATCTCCTCACCAACCTCACTGTGTTGTTCCTCTGCCTTCGGTAGTGTGAAGTAGAACGTTGCCCCCTGCCCCGGTTCCGACTCCACCCAAATCCGACCTTTATGTCGTTCTATGATTTTTTTACATACGGCTAACCCAATCCCCGTTCCCTCATACTCCCGGCGGGTATGTAACCGTTGAAAGATCACAAAAATTCGCTCGATATATTGCGGCTCAATACCAATGCCATTGTCTCGCACCCAGAATAGATACTCCTGATCGAACGCCCCATCTCCCCCATCTTCCCTATCTCCCCCATCTTCCCTATCTCCCCCATCCTGCCCCAACACCCCCACATGCACCCGTGGCGGCGTTTTATCACAGTATTTAATTGCGTTGCCAATCAAATTCTGGAGGAGTTGCATGATGCGTCCGGCATCCACCACTACCGTTGGCAGGCGATCGCAGGTAATCACCGCTTCTGATTCGGCGATCGCCACCTGGAGGTTATGTAATACCTTGTGCAGAAGTTCGTTACAATCCGTCAGTTCTAGTTTGAGTTCCTGTCTACCCACTCGGGAGTAGGCGAGTAAGTCCGTAATCAGTTGTTGCATCCGGGTAGAGCCGTCCACAATGTAGCCAATATATTTATCTGCTTTGGCATCCAATTGTCCGGCATATCGTTTGGCTAATAGTTGCGTATAGCTGGTAATGGTGCGTAACGGTTCCTGCAAATCGTGCGAGGCAATATAAGCAAACTGCTCTAATTCCTGGTTGGAAATAGCTAACCGTTCCGCTAAGCGACCATGTTCCAGAATTTGCTCTTGTAAATACACATTCACAGAAGCTAATTCTGCTGTCCGTTCCTGCACCCGTGATTCCAACTCATCCCGTGCCTGCATGAGTGCCGCTTCCATGTGCTTTCGGGCAGTAATATTCTGAATCAATACCAGTCCTGCGAAGACATCATTTTGATCATTGCGAACCGGCACTACATAAATAATGTAGATACGATTGCCAAATGGTAATTCCTGAGTGACAGCCTGCCCTGCCAATGCCTGTCGATATAATGGCTCCATGAGCGGAATTAATTCTGGCGGTAAAGCTTCCCACAGGGTTTTGCCTTCAAATTGCTCTCGACTCATCCCCATCGTGGCGAGTTCTTGCCCATCGGTAAACACATAGCGGAGATGGCGATCGAATAGATGCACCGCTCCATTCGGGAAGTTATGAATCAAGGTGCGATACAACGCCTCACTCTCGCGGAGGGCCTCTTCAATCCGTTTTTGCTCGGTAATATCAATCACGGCACTGAGCAAACAAGCCGTCCCATCCAATTCAATCTTGTCGCAGGATAATAATACTTTGCGGACTTCGCCCTTCTGCGTTTTGGAGTGCATCAAAAAGTTACGAACTGATCCCTGTTCTCGCATCGTTTGCATGAATTGGTTCCGTTCTGCGGGTAACTGCCACAGCTCTAGTTCCGTCACTGTCCGCCCGATCGCTTGCTCGCGACTGTACCCTGTACTCAGCACCCAACTATCATTAACATCTAAATGGTGACTCTCAGGGAATGTCGTAATACATAACGGTACCGGACTAGCGTGGAAGGCGGTAGCAAATCGGCGCTGAGAGGCTTGTAACGCCGCTTCGGCATGTTTTCGTTGCGTCACATCCAATACCAATGACAACACCGAAATCAAATTACCGGACTCATCTACCAACGCCGAGTTATACCACTCGCAATAAATCACTGAACCATCTTTGGTCAGGTTGCGGCTGCAATAGACGCTCTGGGCTTCGCTGCCATTTAATAGGTGTTTGATAGCGGTTTGCACCGTATGTCGATCGGCTTCATAGACAAACTGCCAATCATCGGGATGTTTACCCGACACCTCTGCGGCAGTCCAACCGAATAGTTTTTCTGCCTGGGATGACCAACCCCGCACCTGGAAATCACTATCCCACTCCACCACGGCCAGGGGGGAATTTTCAATCAGTGAGTTCAGCTCTTGATAGGCTTCTTGCAGGGCGGCAGTTCGTTCTTGCACCCGTTGTTCTAATTCATCATGCGATCGCCGCAGTTCCTTAAAGAAGCGATCGCGCTCTTCTTCTAACTTCTTGCGATCGGTGATATCCAGAATCATGCCATTCCAGACAATATCGCCATTCTCCTGCTGTCCAGGTCGGGCAATGCCCTGTACCCATTTACAGCCCCCAGACGGCGTGAGAACCCGCCACTCCATCTTCCAGGACTGTAGGGTTTGGGCAGATAGCTGAAGCGACTCTCGCAGGGCAGGTAAATCCTCAGGATACGTCATGCGCCAGAGAAAATTAGGATCATGCAACGCGATGTCCTGGTCGATTTCAAAAATAGTGCGGCAGTTGTAGCCAATAAAGGGAAAGCTTTCAGTCCCATCCCTATGCAACATGTACTGATACAACATGCCGGGCACACTGGCGACTAAGCGATGCAATCGGGTTTCCCGCTTTTCCAACTCATGCGTCTTTTGTTTTAGTAACCCCTCCTGTTGCACTAGGCTCAATAAATCAGCCCATTTCAAGCCCTGTAGCACCCGCTCCGGCGTAATCACGCCCACCACGCGATCGGACTCATCCAATAGGGGCAGATGATGTAAACGATGACAACGAAATAAATCAAATACGCCAGCCAACGACACATGAGATTGTCTAATGGTGACCACCTGATCTGTCATCACGTCGCGCACTGGCATTGTTTCTGCTACTACGCCTGCGGCAACCAGTCGCACCACATCCACGGTGGTCAGAATGCCCGTTAAGCGGCTTCCCTCCACAACTAAGACACAACTGTGGCAAAGGTTGGCACATTCAGCCCTATCTTGCTCCCTCTCGATAGACAGCATTTGTGCCTGATGCATTAACTCGATCGCTTGGCGTAAAGAGTGGTCTGGCGTGATCAGGAGGGGTCGGAGGGCGATCGCTAAAACCAAATCCGTTGCTAGAGCAGAGAAATCAGACAACATAGGGGTGTCAACAGGTGAGTTGCGGAATGAGTCGGTAGCATTTACAGACGTAACCTGATTGAGCAGGTCTACCCCTCAGAATGCCCGTTTGCGATCGCTGGGCGACAAATGGTTCATGATTCTCAACGGCCTGGTGTTTCAGGCAGGCGATCGTCACGGTCAGCCTCTCAATCACTGTGAGCAGACGAGTGCGGTGGGTAAGAAGCTGCTATGAGTAAAGCAAAATCCAGTGCCAATGACGACAATCCTGTCAGTTTCAATGCCCATCGTTGCCAAGTTCAAACCAAAGTTCAAACCACCAACGACTCACCATCCACAGTTAACAACAGTGCATCTAACAACTCATCACTGGCACTTTTGATCAATTTTTGGTTAAAACTTTGGTTTCAGTTGCATTTCGGATGCACTTTTGTGTCTACAACAGAGTATCCTAGTGAGAAATTACGCATAATTGTGAATCAATCCCCCCATGCTGTAGCGCGGACTTCTAGCTTGTCTTGAAATCAGCAATTCCTCAGGTGTCTGTCCGATTCTGTAACGTTGATCTCACATTTTGCGTTAGTGACTACCGAGCTTTAGGAGCATTGAAATGAACAGCAGTAAAAGTGAAGGTGCTGTGAGCAAGTCCAAGCGGCAAGCCAAACAGCCTAAATTTCAGCGATCGGTGGCCTACGTTCCAGTGGAATCGCTGGATGTGGCGAATGCTCGCTTAAACGAGTTAGTGACGAATCGCCTGACGTTGCAAACCGCGATTAGCAAACTGTACGATCGCATCAAAGCCAGTCTGGAGCAGGGCATTTCCTACGAAGAGTTGGCAAATGCTTTAACCAGTTCTGGAATTCAAATTACGGTGACTCGGCTGAAACAACTGTTAACCGCAGAAGCGAAAGCGAGAGGGGTATCGCGTCGTCGGACTGGAATGCGGGGTCAGCGCAAACAGAGTGAGGTAGATAAATCCTCTGGGAATGGTGCAGTTACGAATTCGACACCAACATTAGAGCTGACATCATCTCCAGAGTTAAACGGTCAGTCGCAAGTTGAGGCAAGCCATGGAACGCCTGAAGCCACCTCTTCTGGCAGAGGCAGAAAGCGAGCTGCAAAAACAACCCAAGCTGCCGCATCCACCAAAGCCACGGCTAAACCGACCAGTAAACCGAAGCGGACTAAAGCGGCTGACACCAATAGTGCTTCTGCTACTGGAAAATCGACCAAAGGTAGCCCCTCAAGACGGCGATCGACCAGCAGTAAAACTTCCTGATCTACCTGATCTAATCGGTGTAGGGGTGGGTTTAACTGAGATGAATCGCTCTGACTATTCGGTAAACTGTAGCCTTACCTCTACATCCAACTCCGCTGTGAGAACAGATTTAACTGACAGGCGTTCTTGGATGAATGCACCACACTTGTCAATTCCGTCAGCCCCCTCAATCCCCCAATTTGGGGGGACTTTGGCTCTTCCCCCAGAGTATACCTGACGGCAGCGTAGAAAGGGGGGCTAGGGGGCGAAAACGGCTGTAGTATGGGTAGCTAATTTAATAGGCAGCACTGTTGGCGATCGACCTGCCCCTCGCTATAGCCAAAGTTGCCTGAAATGCCATCTACCCTGAGCCAGACCTTACTCACAGCGGCCATCTTGACATAGACCGTTGACCAGGTCGCGATCGTTCATATTTACCAGGGCTTGTCTAAATTTGACCCTCAGAGATTCGCGGCGCTGAGGATGGGATCAATACTAATTTCACTCCAAAAGCGTAATCAAAAAGTCTCTCTTGTTGAACTAGCAAATTGGCTGAGTTGTTTGTATGGTTTTGTCAGACTGGATGACTCCGTTTCGATCCAGCGATCGTCCAAGCTGAGGAACCTTAATGAACTTTACGAATATCTTCTTTATCCTGTTAGCCCTATCGTCGTTGCAGCCTGTGATTCAGAAGCGCATGATCGAGGCTCGTCGGGTGGCGGCAATTCGGGCATTAGAACAACAGCGAGGTAGCCGCGTCATTCTGTTAATTCATCGGCAAGAATCAATTAGTTTATTGGGAATTCCCCTCGCTCGCTACATCAGTATTGAAGATTCAGAACAAGTATTACGAGCCATTCGCCTGACTCCCTCCGATGTCCCGATCGATCTGGTGTTACATACCCCCGGCGGTCTGGTGCTGGCTACGGAACAAATTGCCCGGGCGTTAGTCCGCCATCAAGCTAAGGTAACGGTATTTATTCCCCACTATGCGATGAGTGGTGGCACAATGCTGGCAATGGCAGCCGATGAGATTGTCATGGATGAAAATGCGGTGTTAGGCCCTGTTGATCCGCAACTGGGGAATGTTCCCGCCGCGAGTGTCCTCAAGGTGGTGGCAGAAAAGCCAATCAATGAAGTAGATGATCAAACCTTGATTACCGCAGATATTGCTGATAAAGCGATTCGGCAGGTGCAGAAGTTTGTGCGTACTCTACTAGAAGACACGATTCCGCAACAAAAAATTCAGCCCGAGAATATCGATCGCATTATTGAAACTCTCACAACGGGGCAGGTAACGCACGACTACCCGATCTCCGTTGAAGAAGCGCAGTCAATGGGCTTACCTGTGAGCGTGAAACTGCCCACTGAAATTTATGCGTTGATGGATCTGTATCCCCAACCGATGACGGGTCGCCCTTCTGTGCAATATATTCCCCTGCCCTACCAAAGTCGTCCCGCCCTTCCAGAACCTGCTAAAACCAAAATTGTGCCTCAGTAAGGTCTAGCCCCAAGGTTAGGGTCTATTCAAAGTGATTAGCCTGGAACCGATCGGGAGCCGTTAAGCGCCAGCGATCGAGTTCCAGGCTAGAACCGTAATCTATTCGTCAATGTAACTCTCGACTAGGCTTTGGCTTTGGCTTGGCGACGCTTCAGGTACCCTAGACCTAATCCCGCCGTAGCCAGCCCCAACATAGATGCAGGTTCGGGAACCGCCTCCGTATTCCCCGGAGCGACAATTACCTGCCCCCCGATCGCCGGACTGACCAACGAGGAGACATTTCGTACCCGAATGTCTTCACCACTGGGAATGTTAATGGCATTAATGGTGCCGTTTAAATCATCCCGGATATAGTTCTGCAAGGCAGCCTGGTACGTCACACCAGCCAATGTGAATTTGCGGTCTTGGGCAATGTTTGCCAGGGTAGCAAAGTTGTCACCACCGCGAGCCGTGAAGTCGATCGTTGCCAGATCAAACAACGGTTGACCTGGATCAACCAGAAATCCCCCCTGTGCCACATCAAACAGAAACTGTCCAGTGCGATCGTGGTCTGGATCTAACAGGATGCTGAGGATGCGTGAACCCGGTGTCGTAATCGCGCCATCTGCGGTCACGACCTGTGCCGTTTGCGTCACATCATAAATCACCTCTAGCCCTGATAGTTGCAGGAATTGACCACCTCCACCAACATCCGGAGCCGTTTGGGATGCCACCGATCGCTCCAAGATCTCTAGCAGTTCTGCACCTGTAATTCCAGTCACCACAGAAACAAAGTTGGAAAAGGGTAGGACATCAAATGTGTCAAATTCGCTCACAATATCACCCGGATTAAAGCGGCGATCGTTGCGAATGCCCCCACCATTCTGAATCCCCACCAGAATATTGGCAGGATTCAGTCCGACACTGGGTGCGCCATCTCGCGCCGCATCACGAATCGCATCGGCAATCAAGCTACCTGCCAACGTACTTTTAGCTCGTACCTCCGTCCGTAAACTGTTGAGCGGTACGTTTGTGACACCTACCACAGTTTGTCGGAGGTTGTCTACGAACGCACTCACGGGGTTTTGTACTTCATTAACCAGATCGGTGCGGGGAGTCAGTCCATCTAACGCCGTATTCCGCTGCGGGCCAGTGCCCGGTTCCAAAATGCTGGTAATTCTGCCGTTCTCAAACTCAACCTGCACGTTCCCCAGATATTTGTACTCCCCGTCGGTTGACACAATCAAGGTAGGGGCAACTCCCGCCGGTAAATCAGCCAAACTGTTCACCTGCTGCCCCGTTTGGGAATTGTAAATCAGTGGGTAGGTAGGAACAGCCGTCTCGCCCGACAGGGGTAGCAGGACATCCTCAGGATTCGCTAATCGGGTATCACTTCCGGCAGCCACAATAATGTCTACCCCTTGCAATCTTCCGGCTAAGGCTCTCTCCTCATTCAGGTCTTGCAAGTGAGAGACCAGCACAATCTTGTCAATTCCCTGGTTGGTAAGGTTGTCTACCTCTGCCTGCACTGTACTGACTAACAGATTAAACCCAGGAGTGTTAGAGGCATCCCCGATCGTGCCAATGTTGCCAGGACTGGAAATGGTACGCAGCAGGGGAGTGGTGACTCCTACTACGCCCACCCGCTCTTCAACCCCGTTCACCGTTTTAGTCACGATCGTACTGGGCTGAATCAACCCTTGCAACGGACTATCATCGGGAATCACTAAATTCGCCGAAACAAAGGGACGAAACCCTACACCCGCCCCGGTGGGATCGATAAACCGAGCCAGCACCTCTGGGCCAAAATCAAATTCATGGTTGCCAATACCACCTACATCAATATTGAGCAATTCCAGGGCTCTGGCATCATAAAACTGTTGCCCCGTAGGCAACCTTAAACTGGCTTCAAATTGCGGCCCGGCGAGATAGTTATCCCCAGCAGTGACCAACAAATCAAAATCCGTCAGGCTGGCATTCCGTTGGCGATCGATTAAATCGGCAAACAGCCCCACTCCGCTATAGTCAAAGGTTGTCGGTGGAGTAGTTGCCGGAAATACTGTGCCTGTCCGAGTGAGCAGTGACGATTCACCATCACTAAAGTGCATCAGATTGAGCGTAAACCCCTGAGCAATACTGGGAGTAAATCCCCCTGACAGAGCCAGACTAGAAGCCAGTAACAGGTGATGCAAGCGAGGCAGGGAACGACCTCTAAGTGGCTGTTGAAACATGATTGGGTATGGTTTAACGTGAATGAAATAACATAACGGCAGCACAGTGAACCCATTGCCAGATGAAACTGAACGCCTCTGAATGGAGGCGCACCCTCTCTGGCTCAGTTTTCTAGCACTGCCTTGATCTCGGGTGTCGGCAGAAATAGGTTGAAGAGCAAAAAATCTCAAAATTCCCTAGAAATCGGGTTTTTCAGATGAGATTCCCCCTCAAATTCATCCTGTCGGGTTACAACTACCGTGAAGATACGGTTGTGACTAATAACGTATCGATTACGGGTTAAGAACAGCCCAACAGAAGTTAAGCAATGGTTGATGAATCCCGAACTTTATATAAACCTCATACTTAGCGTGGATGGCTTGACCATTTCTTTACATGGTTCAAGTCAATATCCCAATATCTGCTGAGGATGCTGCCCACTCTAGCCAGAATTGTCATCAGTCTGAGGAAATCTGTGAGAAAGCTATTACCCCTGTGCGGGTTTATAATTCGGCAGATGATCTCTGAATTGATCGCGAAGATAACTGTACGGTTTATGATTCGGCAGATGATCTCTGAATCGATCGCGAAGATGATTGACCGAATGCCAAACCCCGACGATTTGTGAGGATAAATTCTTCTGGTCTTAGCAACCGAGGTTTGCAGCGAGGATAGAGGTTGCTAAGGATCATGATTGACTACCCGCAGACTAAAGAGTAGGGCTAGACCTAGCCGGAAGCCACCACCTCCAACTCGAACCTAACCCTACCCATGATGCGTTCTTCTACTGGAAGTCCGGTCACTGAGATAGAGGGCAGAAAACTTTGAAGATTAGCCTGAAAGCGGTGTCAAGCCACTAACAGAACGACGTAACCCTTATTGGATTGTTGCACCAATGTAAAAGGTGCCATTCACCCGAAAACACAGTTCTTTTCCAGGCATTTGGAGGAGCGATCGCTGTTCCCACAGCTTCATCGCCTCCTCGATCGTTTGACATTGCACAATTAAACTGTCGTGCTGAAACCGAAGCGAGAGCGAGTGGGGCGAGACACCGGACTGATATACCCAGGACAGGAGGGAGTAGTCTGCGGCAGTGAGTTCAAGCATAGGAAAAGGAATAGTCATTAAGAACATTAACTCCTAAAAAACCAAACTTAACTGTTCGTTTTGTAACTTTATTCAAAGAAAAATAGAATCTCGCTCCTATTCTGGTATTCGCAACGGCTGAGGTGTTGACTTCCGGCAGCCTGCCATCGCGATCGGCTTTTCGTTGCCATTGATGAATCGATCGCTGAACCGATTACATAACGGCTTAAAGAATCAAAATTTACGGAAACAGCCAAAACCTTTGCAAAAAAGGAATTTTTGACGATCGACACACTTTATTCAGTTGTTTCATTACATAACCTTCAGAAAAGAACTGTATGTTATGCAACAAATTATGTCACTGTCAGCTTTTATGCAATGAGGTCGGGTATTGTATAAGAGTAGACAGATTTCGGGAGGGAGTTGTGAGTCAAAGAGTCACCATCGCTGTTCCGGATGCACTATTTGAACGGCTTCAACCCGTAAAACATCACTTCAATATTTCTGCAATTTGCCAGGAGGCATTAGAAATGGTTATTACCCAAGAAGAACTGAAACTCCAAGTTGCCCAACAAGACAATTTCGTTGAGCGCCTACAAACCGAAAAGAAAGTTCTGCTCAACAAGGTGCGTCAGGAAGGCTTTGAACTCGGGATTCGCTCCAGCGCTAAACTGACCTACAAAGAGTTTCGGCATTTTGAACGGGTTGCGTCCTTAACCAATTCTCTGGATGAAGATGTGTTGGAATACCTGTGGAGTTTCTTAGACCTGAAAGAATATCCTGAAACGGCCCGGTTACATGACCCCGATTTTGCATACTTGCTAGAAGTCGATCCGCAGAGTCGTGTCGTGTTTGCTCAAGGCTGGATCGAAGGTGTATTGTCCGTTTGGCAGACGATTAAAGCGCAAGTTGAAACAGCCCAGTAACAGCAGACAGCCCTCGGGGCGGGTTGCGTAGATTAGGTTACGATCGCACAGTTAACTTAACTTAACGACAAAATTCGCCCCTACTGATATCAGCCGCAATCGGATCGAGTCAATGGTTATTCAACGTCGCTTCAGCTGAGGGAAATGGTCGCCATTAGGGCTTGAACTCGCAGACATACTTAAGCGCGGTATGAGCACTACTACCAGTCTTGGGTTGAGCCAGACTACCTGCATCTCCATAGGTGAATCGCTGAATTAGCTGGCGGTTCTTATCGTAGGCTGTCACCTGGCGTAAGCGTTGCACCATACTGGTACAGTCGGCTGACCACCCAATCACTACCCCATGCACAGGCTGTTCAACGGTTTCCTCTAGAAAGGCATTATTCGGCTGGGGAAACTCACGAAATTCCCAGTACCGCACAATATCGCCATTTCGCTGAATTGCACTTTTATCGATCGAGAACGAATCACCGACCGAATTTTTTGCCACATTGACCCATTCTGCTGCCAATACTGCCGGGGTCTGTAGCACCACGAGCGCCGTACCCAGTGCCATCATTAATCGGTTCATGGATTTCCTCCTGCGGCTGGATTGACTGCCAGTACCGATCGCTCTAATAACGCGCCATCGACTGTTTTGTAGTCAGCAATTTTCCAACTGCCATTCACCAGTTCCAGGCTATACCGCACTTGTTGAGCCGAGAAGTCGGTTTGTTGGGGCGCGATCGCTCCCTTCAGGTACAGCGTTCGGTCTTCAGTGATCTTAACTTCGATCGTGGCACGACTCTGATTTGCCGCAAACCGCTCGATCGAGTCTACGGTTTGTACGCCGTAGCGATAGTAGGCCTGATTGGTTTTTAACCAGGTTAATACCCCATCGGGTTTCACTAAGGCATCATACAGTTCCCCAGTGGTTAGATTAGTCGCTTGTTGCTGATCAAACGGGGGGGCAAAAATTTGAGCTTTGGCTTGCAACCACTGGTTAATCAGGGTGAGTGCCTGTTGTTGGGTAATCGGTGCTGGAATGGTTGCCGTCGCGATCGTCGGTGCCACCGATGCCTGGGTAGTCGTTGTGGCGACCGGGGTCAGGGTAGATTGAGGTGGAGACTGGCTAGAAGTTGGTGGCTTTTCTCCCCGCAAATACGCCTCTACATTGCGAATGGCCTGAGTGGCATAGGTATCGCTTGGACGTTCATCCAATGCCCGTTTGAAATATAGCAGGGCAGTTTGATGCTGCTTTTTCTCGGTCGCTGCATAGCCCGCTTTCATATAGCGATCGTAAGGCGTTCCCTGCTTCGAGGTAGAGGGCTGTTCCCCCGCCGCCGGAGATGAGGTTGTGGCTGGTTGGGCCGTCGAAGGAGTCGCCGCCGTATTCCCACCCGCTGCTTTTCGCTTCTGATACAGGTTTAAAACGACCTGAGTGTAGGCGATCGTTTCCTTACTGTCATACTTAGTCGGATCACCCGTCATCCACCATGCCGCCGATCGCCGCACTGCCAGGGCTTCATTATTGCCACTGGCTCGATATTCATCCCGCAGCACGTCCCGCATGACGCAGGTAATCACCTGACGGGCAGTGGCTTGATCGGTTTCAAACTGGGCTGGAGTCACAGTTTTTCCTAGACAGGATTTTGACCAGCGGGTGACATTATCGGGCTTCACCTGCCACTGGCTGTAATACCCATCATCCCCACTCCCAGTTTGCGGCGCTGCCAACCGTAACGCCTCGACTAAGGCATTCACCTGCGAATCTGCTACTTGAGCCTGGGCAGGCAGTTGCCTCAACCCCAAACTTAACCCGAGACTAAGTAATAGTCCAAAGCGCCATAACTTCATAAGTCGCCTTGCTCACATCTACAGTGCTATGGAGGCACTATTCTACTCTGGATTTACGAAATAAGCGATCGCGCACCCCTGTAATCACGATATACAACATCGGCACAATAAACAAACTTAAAAAGGTCGCGATCAACATGCCGCCGAATACAGCCGTTCCCAGAGAAATTCGGCTTCCGGCTCCGGCTCCCGTCGCTACCGTCAGCGGATAAATCCCTAATAGGGTGGAAAATGCCGTCATCAGAATCGGTCGTAACCGTTCCTGTGCCGCTTCGATCGCGGCTTTGGTAGTGGATAGTCCTTCTGCCCGTAACTGATTGGCAAATTCCACAATCAAAATCGAGTTTTTACTGGCTAAGCCAATTAACATGACTAAGCCAATCTGACAATAGATATCATTTGCCAGTCCGCGCAGGGATTGGGCTAACAAAGCGCCAAAGACCGCTAATGGCACTGCCAGCATGATGATCAAGGGATCGATAAAATTCTCATACTGAGCCGCCAGCACTAAGAAGACAAATACGATCCCCAAGCCGAAAATCAGGGGAGCCGAACCGCCCGATTGCACTTCTTCTAGCGCCGTACCTGCCCATTCATAGCCAAACCCCGGTGGCAGAATTTGATTGGCTAATTGCTGCATCGCCTGAATCGCATTACCCGAACTGACTCCCGGAGCCGGATTCCCCGAAATTTCGATCGCTCGGAATAGATTGAAATGGTTAATGGTTTGGGCACCCGTTTTCGGGGTAATGCTGACTAAATTGCTTAACGGCACCATGTCTCCCTGTGCCGATCGCACATACAGGCTGCCAATGTCGTTGGGATTCCCGCGAAACTGCTGATCCGCCTGGACATAAACGCGATAGCTGCGTTGCCCTAAATTAAAGTCATTGACATACTGGGAACCCAGCGCCGTTTGTAACGTCGTAAAAATTGTATCGACTGAAATGCCTAACGAGTTGGCTAAATCCCGATTCACATCAATCTCAAACTGCGGTGTACTGGCAGCAAACTGAGTAAACACCTGCTGTAAGCCTGTACCCGGTGCATTAGCCTGCCCAATTAACTGCATTGCCGATTGCAATAAGGTCTGAATTTCCGCACTACCCCGCCGATCCTGTAACTGAAATTGGAAACCGCCGAAACTCCCGACCCCCTGAATCGATGGCGGATTTACGGCTAAGACTCGGGCTTCAGTAATACTGCTAACTTTGCCAAATACCCGCCCCACTAATGCCTGCGCCGACTGCTCGGGACTGGAACGTTCTGCCCAGGGTTTCAGGGGGGTAAAAATCACACCAGTATTGGCGGTACTGCCACTAAAACCAAAGCCCCCGACGGCAAATGTCCCGGAGACTTCCGGAAATTCCTGCTCATTCAGGAGGATATCTTCCACTTTTTGCATCACCCGATCGGTATAGTTTAATGACACTCCTTCAGGAGCTTGCACGATCGTGATGAAATAGCCTTGATCTTCATCCGGTAGAAAGGCTTGTGGCACTTGCAAATATAGCCATACCGTTGCTCCTAAGGACAGAATAAATAGCCCAATCACAACGGCTTTAAACCGGACTAATACTCGTAACGATCGCTGATAGGCAAGCCGTACCCAGTCTAGTCCGCGATTAAACAGGTTGAAAAACCAGGCGATCCAGGCGGGCGCATGTTGTCCCTGCCGTAGCAATAGCGCACATAAGGACGGCGTTAAGGTCAATGCTAGAAAAGTCGAAATCGCGATCGAAAAGGCGATTGTCAAGGCAAACTGCTGATACAGTGCCCCTGTGGTTCCGGGAAAGAACGCTACCGGGATAAACACTGCCATTAACACTAATGACGTAGCAATGACGGCACTGGCTAACTCCCGCATTGCCTCGGAAGCCGCCTGCATGGGTCGCATCCCTTTGTCTTGAATGTAGCGGCTAATGTTTTCCACCACAATAATCGCGTCATCCACGACCATCCCCGTTGCCAGCGTTAAGCCAAACAGGGTCAGACTGTTAATCGAAAAATTGAAGGCTTTAACAAAGGCAAATGTCCCTACCAGAGACAAGGGAATGGTAATCACCGGAATCAGGGTGGTGCGCCAATCTTGCAAAAAGATAAAAATCACAACTACCACCAGACCCACGGCTGTTAGCAGGGTTTTTTGCACTTCTGACAGTGACTCTTTAATGTATAGGGTCGTGTCAAAGGCAATTTCATAGGTTAATCCCGGTGGAAAGGACTGGGATAGCTTGGCAATCTCCTGGCGGACTCCAGTCGCCACGTCGATCGCGTTACTGCCGGGAGTTGGAAAAATCCCTAACCCGACCGCAGGCTTCCCTTTATAGCGCAGAAACGTATTGTAGTTTTCGGCACCCAACTCGGCTCGTCCCACATCCCGCAGCTTGATCAGGGTGCCGTTCTCCTCCCGAATCGTGATGTTTTCAAATTCAGTCGGTTCCTGGAGTCGTCCCAGTGCCCGTAAATCAATTTGATACAGTTGTTCCTTTGGAGTCGGAGATTGCCCAATCCGTCCTGCTCCGACTTGAATATTCTGTTCTCGCAGGGCAGTCACCACATCCTGAACCACCAAATTGCGACTGGCTAATTGTTCTGGATTGAGCCAGAGCCGCATCGAGTAACGCCGTTCCCCAAAGATGCGGACATCACTCACCCCCTCTACCCGTTTCAAGGCATCCGCGAGATAGAGATCGGCATAGTTGCTCAAAAACACATCACTATACTGATCCTTGTCGCCGTACAAACCAATCCCCAACAGAATGTTGTTCGATTGTTTAGTTACCTGTACACCCGTCTGCTGCACCGTTTCCGGCAACTGAGAGGTGACTGACGAGATCCGGTTTTGGACATCAACGGCCGCAATGTCCTTGTTACGATCGGCTTCAAAGGTGGCTGTAATCGTACTGGTGCCATCGTTACTGCTGCTGGAACTGAGATAGCGCAATCCTTCCACCCCATTGATCTGTCGCTCCAGAATGGTAGTGACGGCACTTTCTACCACTTCCGCACTGGCACCGGGATAGTTAGAAGTGACACTGACTTGAATTGGGCTGATATCCGGAAACTGATCGACGGGTAAAGACGGAATTGCGATCGCTCCAACCAACAAAATAATCAGAGCGCAAACAATTGAGAAAACCGGTCGTCTGATGAAGAAATCGACGAACATACACTAGATGGTAGATAGAGGTCAGGGAACGTAGGGCGACAGCAGATAAGGGGATGAGGAAGATGGGGCAGTGTGGAGATGAACTTATTGCGGTGCGATCGGGGCACAGTCCGATAGGTTGAGAATGCCAGACACCACCACCTGTTCGCCGGATTTCAACCCTTGCAGCACCGGATAGGCATTGCCTTGCAAACTGTCTCCCAGTTTTACGGGACGCTGACGTGCCACCAACTCAGGTGCTTTAGCAGACGGATCTGGAGCCGCAGGCGCACCATTAGCATTCGACTGGCAGGTATCATCGGGCGATTGCGCCACAAACACAAAGGTTTCTCCGCCTAAGCGAGAGATTGCCGCCGCCGGAATTAAGATCCCCGGTTGCTCTTGCCAAATGACTCTAGCGCTGACAAATTGCCCATCGCGTAGCCGTCCTTGAGTGTTATCAAAGGTTGCCTTTGCCAGCACACTTTGTGCCCGAGTATCTACCTGAGGAGCAATGAAACTAATTTGACCATTACTCAACACCTGCCCGGCTTGATTGGTCAACTGCACTCGCAACCCCGGTCGTAGCTCCGATGCCCGAGCGATCGGAATTTGAAGTCGCAGATCCAGCGATTGATTTTGCGTAATTGTGGTTAGCGTATCGTCCGTTGTCACCAGTTGTCCCAGTCGGACGGGAATATCGCCTACTACGCCGGTAAACGGAGCCACGATCGTCGTGTCCTGTAACTGCTCAGAGGCTAAATTGGCATTAGCTTGCGCGGTTTGCAGTTGGGCATCGGCTTGCGCCAAGTTCGCCCGTGCCGCCTGAATCCGTTTATTGATCGCATTCAACAAAGCAACTGCCCGGTTGCGATCGCGCTCAACCTGATCTAACTGTTGCCGTGACAACGCCCCCTCTCTAACTAAGACTGAGATCCGGCGATACTCCTCATTTTGCAGATCTACGTCTGCCACATTGGCGGCGCGTTCCGCTTCCAACGCCTGGACTTCCGCCTGGGCATTATTGCGGCTAGCGCGTGCCGAGTTGACCTGCGCCAGTTCGCCTGCCACTTCTGCCTGCCGCTTATCGGGTCTGAGTTGGACAACGGGTGTACCAGGGCTAACCCGATCGCCCGCCTGCACCAAAATATCGCTAATTCGACCGGTGATTTCCGGCTTCAGTGCCACCGATCGTTGCGATTCTAAGGAACCTACAAAGGTCGAGGTTTCCTGAACAGCCGCCAGCTTGGTAGTTTGTAAGTTAACCGGGAGTGCCTGTTGCCCAAATCCTCCGCCTGCCGGAGCCTGGGAAGCAGAATTGGCTTGCCACCACCGCCAGCCAAACCCGACACCCAACGTCAGCAAGATTAGACCCCCGATCGCGAGCCAACGTTGTGAGGCAGAACGCCTGGGCGATCGGGGCAACTCTGCATCTGATTCGGAAGAAGTCACTGGAGACAAACGCTGCTCTTGCACAGCCACAGAATTAGATGGCTCTGAATCGTCAACCAGATGGTTAGATACTTCGGACATGAGTGACTCCTGACTTAAATCCGCTTTCCCACCCCTAAATCAACAACTCTGGCAAGACCGCTTGAGCTTGGATTGGGGTAGCTGTAAGCGAAAAACAATAAATATTGAGAGCAATAGAATCAACAGTTGCAACAAGGGCTTGACCACTCGATTTGTCGCCTGGAGAACCACCGTATATACACAAGTCAAATCGGACTTCGTTTGAGCGCTTTGCGCCCCCTAAATCCCCCAATACTGGGGGACTTTGTACGGTTGGTTCCCCCCAGCATTGGGGGGCTAGGGGGGCAAAATGCAGAATCCTGAGGAAATCCAAGGGATGTGTATACACAGTAAACGCCTTGAGGGGGGAGGCTAAGGGTGATGATGGGTCAATAAAGCTTTACATCGCCATCATACGGGAAGCATAGAATCGATGCAATGATCTGATATATCGGTTTGATATAATCCATTGAAAAGAAATTCACTTGCCCCACCCATGCTTGAACTGGCAACCTTAGGTCTACTCCAACAAGAACCGCTCCACGGCTATCGCTTGAAACAGCAGTTAGAGCTATTCATGAGCAGTTGTATTAGTGTCAACTACGGCACAATCTATCCTTTGTTAAAACGGCTAGAGGAACGCGGAGCGATCGTGGTGTCGGCGGAGGAGGCGGGGGAAGCCGGATGTAGCCGCAAGATCTACAGCATTACCGAAGCGGGGCATCAACTTTGGCAACAGCAGATGCTAGAGCATCCTCACGAAAGTTGGGTCAATTCACGATCGCGCTTTATGATCAAATACTTCTTTTTTAGCCACTTGAAACCCTCCGAACGGGTTAAGTTGCTCAATCATCGATTAATGACCTGCCAACTGCGCCTAGAAAACCAAGAGCAAGAACAACCGACCGGCGATCGCTACAAGGCTGCCGCATGGCAACGTTGTTTGGAGGTTTTACGCAGCGAAATTGCCTGGTTGACCACACAACTCGCTGCCGAACAAACTGCCCCAATCCCAGGCTCCACGGCTTAAAATAGAAATCAATGTAACAAAATGTAAGGGTTTCTCATGGCAGACCAGCTCATTCGGGCAACGGCGGCAGACGGTGGCATCCGGGCGGTTGGTGTGATTACAACTCGTCTAACCGAGGAAGCCAGACAACGCCACCAGCTTTCCTATGTGGCAACCGCCGCCCTGGGACGAACCATGTCCGCCGGACTGCTGTTCGCCTCCAGTATGAAACGGGCAGAATCGCGGGTCAACATTCGGATTAAGGGCAATGGCCCCCTGGGCGGCATTTTAGTCGATGCCCGCTTAGATGGCACAGTGCGCGGCTATGTCGAAAATCCGGATGTCGAGTTACCCCCGAATGCCAATGGCAAGTTAGATGTCGGCGGTGCGGTGGGTCACGAAGGATATCTCTATGTGATCCGGGATGTGGGCTACGGCTATCCCTATTCCAGTACAGTCGAATTAGTGTCTGGGGAAATTGGAGATGACCTGACTCACTATTTAGTCACCTCGGAACAAACACCCTCCGCCTTGATTTTAGGTGTATTTGTCGATGCGACAGGGGTGACGGCGGCTGGAGGGCTACTGATTCAGGTGTTACCGAAGGCAGCGCGGGATGAGGCGTTAGTGGAACTGCTGGAATCGCGGCTAGCTACGCTGACCAGTTTTACTAATTTGCTCCGAGCCGGAAAAACCTTACCGGAAATGTTGGGGCAGGTGTTGGGCGATCTGGGCTTAGAAATTTTGCCGGAGGTGCAGTTAGTCCGGTTCCACTGTGGTTGCTCACGGGAACGGGCGCTTGGGGCGTTGAAACTATTCAGCCCCGCCGAACTGGAAGACATGATTGAGCAGGATAAAGGGGCGGAAGCCACCTGTGATTTTTGCAGTACGGTTTATCGCGCCAGCGAAGCCGACCTGGCAGAACTCCTGGCCGAAGTCCGAGCCAAGTAGAGGCAGGCAATCGAGAGCATGAGGCAGAACGCATCCTGGTTTAAATTTGGCTTTTTTGGGCTAGGAGAGTAGGATGGCAACTAGATTTCTTGCGATCGTTGACTTTTGTTAAGACAAAATTCGGCGGATCCCAACTACAATGCTGGACTGAAGCAAGAGATCAAGTGTGGTTGAGGAACTGACACGGGGTTGCCGTTGTCCCTAGCGTATGAGTAACGATCGCCGAATTCCAGACCGTCAGCCTTCCGGACAATCCTCCGAAATCCGGGAGCCGCGTCGATCGCCGGGAAAAATTCCTGCCCGAACCGTCCCTGGGCAATCCGTGAACCATTCCGTGCCGCTCCAAAATGGGGCAAACGGTGCCCAGGTCGGAGGCAACCCCCGGCTAGCGGCTACCTATGCGAAGTTCAAACAGCGATCGACGGCTCAGCGCTCGCAGCAACCCGCACCAGGTACGGCATCCCCTGCTCCTACAGTCATCTCTCCGGACGCACCAAAGACTCCCTTCGCTCAACGATCGTGGTGGCAGTGGTTACTCACCTGGAAAATGGCGCTGGTTGCTGCCGGACTGTTAACCATCGGGAGTAGTACGCTTGCTGTTGCCTATCTTTTGCAATTACCCGGACTCCCCAACTGTCCCGCCGTGTTCTGGCCGTTGGCTTCAGCCTCGATGCGGTTTGAGTGTGCCCGGATTGCTTCCAGTAAACGCACAGCCAAGGATCTGCTAGAAGCGATTCAATTGGTAGATGGCTTGCCTGCCGATCACCCGATGCGCCAGGAAGCCGATCGCTTGATTGAACTCTGGTCACAGGATGTGTTAGACCTGGCAGGAGAATTGTTTAACCAGGGGAAACTGGCAGATGCGATCGCGGCTGCCCGACAAATTCCGAGTAAGGTCACGGCTTACAAGTTGGTAGAAGACCGGATTAAACTCTGGCAGTCGATTTGGGCGCAAGGAGAAGAAATTTATCGGCGGGCAGAAGCTGCCATGCGGAAACGGGAATGGCGGCAAGCATTTTTACAGGCAATTCGGTTACTGTCGTTGGACTGCCAATACTGGCAAACCACTCGCTATGATGATTTGACCAATCGGATCAATACCGCGCGTAAAGATGGCGAACGGCTCTATGAAGCGGAACGGTTAGCCGATAATGGCGGACTCGATAATCTGCTGAAAGCGATCAAACTAGCTCGGCAGATTCGGGCGGAAAGCTATGTATTTCAGGAGGCACAACAGGCGATCGGGCGCTTTGGGCGGAAGATGATGAATTTAGCCCAGGCAACTCTGGAGCAAAAAGATCTCCAGGGGGCGTTAGATATTGTCGGCAAACTACCTGAAGAAGCCAAGCTGGAAGAAGAAGCGAAGGACTTTACCATTCTGGCAAATGCCCATTCCCATGTGTGGCAGGGCACCGTTGCCGGATTGGAGGAAGCGATCGGGCATGCCCAGCGAATTGTGGCGGGTCGTCCGTATTACCAACGTGCCCAGCAGTTAATCACCCGATGGCAACTGGAAATTGAAGCTCTGGCTCGGTTAGAGAATGCCCGGTTGTTGGCAGATCAGGGGGATGTGACGAACCTGGAGGCGGCGATCGTCAAAGCATCTGAGGTACAGGAGTCTAACCCACGCTGGAACGAAGCTCAGCAGGATATCCAGAAATGGCGCACTCAGTCTGAAACGATTCAAGATCGTCCGATTCTGGATCTGGCAGAACAATATGCTGCCCAGGGGAATATTAATGCACTGCAAATGGCGATCGCCCAAGCCAGCCAGATTGTTAGGGGGCGGGCACTTTATCGCGAAGCTCAGGATAAAATTCGCCAGTGGAATGACCAGGTAGAACGGATTCAGGATCAACCGTTCCTGGAGCAAGCCCGCGCCTATGCGATGGCTGGTAACTTAGCGGCAGCGATCGCGGCGGCGGAGCAAGTTCGTTCCGGACGAGCGCTCTACAATGAAGCCCAAGCCGATATCGCTAACTGGCGCAAAACCCTGCAAGCTGAAGCTAACCAAATCCAGGCGCAACAATATCTCCAGCAAGCCCGCCAAGCGGCAACGGGGGCAACGGTGGATGCTTTGGCAGAAGCGATTCGGATTGCTAATCAGGTGTCTGGGTCAACTGCGCTACGAGCTGATGCGGATGCCTTAATTAACGACTGGAGTGGACAATTGTTGCAAACGGCTAAGAACCAGGCAATTTACAATCCAGCTATGGCGATCGCGATCGCGCAATACATTCCGTCCTACTCGACTGCCTACAGCGAAGCTCAAACCCAGATTGCTAACTGGAAAGCCCTTCAGCAAGTGCAACAGGGTACAAGCGCTCAACCTCCCGTTCCCAATCGATAAACTCCAAAACTGGTTTGATTAGTGGCTCATTGATGCCATTCGTTGTGGCAAACTCAATGGCAAACGGTCGATCGCTAGGCAAACCACATAGTAGCTATTCGCGATCGACAAATCTAGCGGCTACGACTCATGTTAATCTCAACAGTAGTTCTTTACCGCGATCGCTCATGGGTAGCCAATCGACAGCCAAAACCATTTTTCTCCTCATCTCAATGGTGGGCTGGCTAATTGTTGGCGCTTCTTTGATGTATCTCACTCCCCTGCTGGCGGATCTCGTTGTCTCCTCCGACCTCACCCACCTCTGGATGACGAACCTGAGCCGAGGCGGTTACAATCCCATGCTGGCGTGGGTCGGTGGTGGGGCTGCCCTCGCGGCTACTGTAGTCGGCAATATTATTTGGTATCAACGGTTTGACGGCAAGCTGTAGAACCAGAGATAAAGATCATTCCGGAATGGTTGCCACCAACGCGAATCTACAATACAACAGTGGGATGAGTGGGGAGAGAAAAATGGTGGGAACAACCCGTAACACGATCGCAGCCATAGGACTTGTGAGTGCCAGTGTACTCGGCTGGGGATGGGCGATCGCGGCTCAGGCAGAATCGACTCCGGAGCAAGCTGCCCTGATGCAACAAGCGAGTGAACTGAGATCGCAGGGAGCCACCGGACTGAAGACCTTTCTACACCGTCATGCCACCGAACTCCGTCCCGGTCAAGTTCCGGCAACTGCCCTCCGGGAAGCCTTAGATAGTTTGTGCCAGCAAAAGGATTGCTATACCTCCCAGCTTTATTGGTACACTGACCTGGAAGCGGCGAAGGCAGCGGCTCAAGCCACTGGTAAACCGATTTTATCCCTCCGATTACTCGGACGATTGGATCAAGATCTGAGTTGTGCGAATAGTCGCTTCTTCCGAGTGGCGTTATATCCCAATACGCAAATTTCCCAACGGTTACGCGATCGCTTCATTCTGCATTGGGAATCCGTTCGTCCAGTGCCCAAAGTGACGGTCGATTTTGGGGATGGACGAGTGATGGAGCGCACCATTACCGGGAATAGCATTCACTACATTCTGGCTCCCGATGGTCGTCCGATCGAGGCACTGCCCGGACTATATGGGCCCCAAGCCTTCCTGCAACAACTGGAGCAAGCCGAACAAGCGGTTCAGCAATATCAGCAACAAGCCCCTGCCGATCGCAATCAATTTCTTCAACGCTACCATCGCGATCGCCTCGTGCAACTGCAAACCCAATGGTCAGCCGAACTGGCACAACTGGGGATTACCACTCCACCCCAACTAACCGATCAAACGGTGACTACTGGACAACCGCCCAGTGCTGCCCTGGCTGGACAAATTGCCATGACCAAAGCCATGATCGAAAGTCCATTAGTTACCAGCCTGGTACGGGATGTTTCGCAAACCCAACGAGCGTTAACAGATATCACTGACAAAGCTGCCTGGGAGAAGTTAGCGGCACTAAACGCGGAGCAAGCCCGCCTGGATTCTGCCAGTATCGCCCTACTTCGGACTAAAAAACTAGGAACGGCAATCCCAGCATCGGCGGATCACCGTTCCCTGACTCCCGTTATTCAAAAGTTTGAAGCCGCCATGGCACTGGATACAGTCCGCAATGAATACCTCTTACATAGTCAACTGCATCAGTGGTTCATTCGCGGGACTATGACTCAGAACGTCGATCGCTTGAATGATCAGGTCTATAGCTCACTGTTTCTGACTCCGAAAGACGATCCCTGGCTCGGCTTAGTCAGCCAAGATGAGTTCAGTGGCATCGAACAGGACGGGATGCGGCAATAGTTCCCAAATAGTTCTAATGCCTACCACATCTCTTCGCGGATTTCAGAACTGCCTGATTTAGCTCGTCCTACAGGTTCATCCGCCCAACCACTTTCCACCTCTTCAACGGGCATGACCGATCGGGCAACTGGCTTGATCGGGTCTGCGGTTATGGGTTGATAAATCACCACCACTTCCATCTCAGCATTACTCACACCAACTGGAATCTGAAGTTTCAGCATGCCATCATCACCGACATAAGTATTTAGCTTAATACTCTGCATTCAGGTTTCTCCCTAATAATATTTCACTGAGGCACTGCTCTTAAAATACCCCAGTCACTCCTGAACGGAACGCTTCTTGCGATCGTGGCGTAAATAGAGAGATGTCTCTTGAAAAAAATCGCTGAAATGCAGCTATTGGTTAAGTTTTGGCATAAGCGCGGAAACTATCCCAGTTGACGGTCTTGAGTGCTGAGTGCTGAACAAAAAGGTCAGTTTAAAGTTTATGTGAAGAAAGATCACTGGCTGCATAAAGTTCAGGCTGCGATCGTATGAATCCTTAGTTGAATGCAGTCGGGATTTTACAGTCCCCACATCAAACGCTTCAGCATTAACCCCCACTCTACCTGTAATATTGGAGCAATTAAAGACATGACCTACACCTACAATGGCACTTCCGGCAATGATTCCCTCAACTACTTGGGTAGTGATGTGTTGTGGGCAGACGGACGGGACGGTGACGATTTCATTTGGGGTAATCAAGGCAACGATACGATCTATGGTGGTGCTGGTAACGATACGCTCAGAGGCTGGTATGGCAACGATCTGATCTATGGTGAAGCCGGAAACGATCTGATTGAAGGCGAGTACGGCGATGATACCCTGGATGGTGGTGATGGCAATGACACCATTTACGGTGGAGATGGCAATGACTCCATTCATGGCGGTTGGGGTAACGACCTGATCTATGGCGACGATGGCAACGATACGATCGTCGGTGGTTATAACAGTGACACCATTTATGGTGGAGCCGGAAATGACTTGATTTATGGTGGCGTGACAACCGGAAGTAATAGTGTGATCGGTAACTATATCGATGGTGGAGCCGGAAATGACATCATCTATGGAGCCGATGGAGCCGACACCATTTACGGGGGTTCTGGCAATGATTGGGTCTATGGTTACGATGGTGACGATACCATTGATGGCGGCACAGGGAATGACACACTCTACGGTGCTGATGGCAACGACTCGATCGAAGGCGGTGATGGCGACGACTACATCTCCGGTGGCGATGGTAACGATACTCTAATCGGCGGCTACAACAGTGACACGATCTACGGTGGCGCTGGAAATGACCTGATCTATGGCGGCGTAACCAGTGGCACAAATAGTGTGGTGGGTAGCTACCTGGATGGCGGTTCAGGGGATGATGTTATCTACGGTGCGAACGGAGCCGACACCATTTACGGAGGTTCTGGCAATGATTGGGTCTATGGTTACGATGGTGACGATACCATTGATGGCGGCACAGGGAATGACACACTCTACGGTGCTGATGGCAACGACTCGATCGAAGGCGGTGATGGCGACGACTACATCTCCGGTGGCGATGGTAACGATACTCTAATCGGCGGCTACAACAGTGACACGATCTACGGTGGCGCTGGAAATGACCTGATCTATGGCGGCGTAACCAGTGGCACAAATAGTGTGGTGGGTAGCTACCTGGATGGCGGTTCAGGGGATGATGTTATCTACGGTGCGAACGGAGCCGACACCATTTACGGAGGTTCTGGCAATGATTGGGTCTATGGTTACGATGGTGACGATACCATTGATGGCGGCACAGGGAATGACACACTCTACGGTGCTGATGGCAACGACTCGATCGAAGGCGGTGATGGCGACGACTACATCTCCGGTGGCGATGGTAACGATACTCTAATCGGCGGCTACAACAGTGACACGATCTACGGTGGCGCTGGAAATGACCTGATCTATGGCGGCGTAACCAGTGGCACAAATAGTGTGGTGGGTAGCTACCTGGATGGCGGTTCAGGGGATGATGTTATCTACGGTGCGAACGGAGCCGACACCATTTACGGAGGTTCTGGCAATGATTGGGTCTATGGTTACGATGGTGACGATACCATTGATGGCGGCACAGGGAATGACACACTCTACGGTGCCGACGGTAATGACTCGATCGAAGGCGGTGATGGCGACGATTACATTTCCGGTGGCGATGGTAACGATACCCTAATCGGCGGCTACAACAGTGACACGATTTACGGTGGCGCTGGCAATGACCTGATCTATGGGGGTGTGACTAGCGGAGTCTCCAGTATCGTAGGCAGCTATCTCGATGGTGGTACAGGCAATGACACCATCTATGGAGCCGATGGAGCCGACACCATTTACGGGGGTTCTGGCAATGACTGGATCTCTGGAGCCGATGGTAACGATTCCATTGATGGCGGCACAGGGGATGACACCATCTACGGTGGCGATGGCAATGATTCCATTGTTGGTGGCGATGGCGATGACTACATTTCCGGTGGCAATGGTAACGATACCCTGGTCGGTGGCTACAACAGTGACACAATCTACGGTGGCGCTGGCAATGACGTGATTTATGGTGGTGTGACCACTGGCACAGCTAGCACCGTCGGCAACTATCTGGATGGCGGTGATGGTAATGACACCATCTATGGAGCCAATGGAGCCGATACCATGTATGGTGGAGCAGGCAATGACTGGCTCTATGGCTACGATAGCAATGATTACATGGATGGAGGGCTAGGAGACGACTATCTATTCGGCGGTGATGGTAACGACACCCTGTATGGTGGCTCGGGGAATGATTACCTCAGCGGTGGTGATGGCGATGATTACCTGAGTGGCGGAGCCGATAATGATAGTCTGTATGGTGGTGCAGGCAATGACAGTCTGTATGGCGGTACAGGCAACGACTATCTTAGTGGTGGCGATGGCAACGACTACCTCAGTGGTGGTTCTGGCAACGATACCCTGATCGGTGGTACTGGTGACGATACGCTGGTTGGTGGTCTGGGCGCTGACACCCTGACCGGTGGTTTGGGAGCAGATGTCTTTGTCTTCAACTCCCTGGCAGAAGGTGGCGACACCCTTGACTTCAGTTGGCAGCAAGGAGATAAAATCCAAATCGATCGCTCCGGCTTCGGGATTGCGGCTAACACGAATCCATTCAACCAGTTCACCTACAATGGCAGCCAGTTGTTCTTCAATGGCTCTCTGTTAGCCAACTTTACGAATGCTGGGTTTAGCACCTCATTAGACATCGTATTCGTGGCATAGTTCAGTCAAATTGAATGACTTCAAAACTTCAGAGGTCATTTCATCGATCGCTCCTTCTCTAAACCAGAGGGAGCGATTGGTTTATGCTGGATGGGCTGCTCCAATCTGCTGCGCGATCGATAAAAATTTTCACCAAGTTTTTTTTGCCTCCGCTCCAAAGAATAGTATTCTAGTTAGATTATGGCTGCGTTAACTTAGCACTACCGCGCTACATGAAAACATGTCTTGAACTGGCTTTTCAGCAGGGGCACAAAGCAATCGCCGTTTACATTGATCCAATCACTAGTTTATCAACGGCACTGACCCAAATCGGCTTTCATGCAACCCGTCCAACTCTTGTTCTGATTGGTGGAGCCGGGGGCTTAACGGCGCAGGATGCCGATCGGCTCAAAGGGCTGTTTCAGACGGTCATTTGTCCACTGGCAGAAGCGGCGGATTGGATTGTGATTGATGGCGGCACAGACGCAGGCATCATGCGGCTGATGGGGCAGGTTTACCAGGAGATGCAATGTACCTTCTGCCTGCTGGGAGTCGTGGTTCAGAATAAGGCAATTACTCCCAATTCGACGGACAGGGTTGATCAGGATGCGGCTGATCTAGAACCTCACCATACCCACTTTCTGTTAGTTCCTGGCGAGCAATGGGGCGATGAATCTGCCTGGATTGCCCAAGCGGCAACTATCCTATCTCAGGGGAATGCTTCTGCCACGATCGTGATTAATGGGGGTGAGATCACCTTAAAACAAGATATTCCCAATAGCCTGAAGGATCGGCGACCCGTTTTGGTGTTGGCTGGTACAGGTCGCACCGCCGATCGCGTGGCTGCCGTGGCAACCGGGCAGACTCAGGATGCAGACATTCAGCCATTAATTGACTCGGGGCTGATTGTGGCGATCGATGGGTTACAAAATCCCGTTACCCTGTACCAGAAATTACAGGCAATCCTCGGTACCTGATCCGAAGGATTACCCCATTGACCTTGTGCAATCGGTAATAACCACGATAAGATTTTTTTGTTTTTGCAAAAATCCATGAATCTAAGGAGAGGCTGTCAGTCACTCGATCGACCTTGAATCCGAGCTTCTTGTCCGTGACCAGAGGTGTCGGTTCTTAGAGTTCCTTATCCTTCCAGTTCCCTGTTGGCATATTCTCGTCAATTCCATTCCCAATCACTCTCCGAATGGCCTGCTAATCAGGGTGCTGATGGCGGTTCCCATCATCGCGCCTATGAATAGGAGGATATTCATCGTCACTCGCCAGGTACGCATCTACCATGCTTGATCATCATTCCCTTTGGCTTTGCAATTGGCAAACCAACCGTGTTGCGGATGCCGAAACGTTGAGACACCGCCTCGTCTCTCAGCGTTTCGCCATTGGCTGCACACTCAGTCGCTTATTGTTTCAAGCCATAAACCAAACCAACTTGTTGTGTTGGCAACATAACCGAGCGGCTCCACTCAAGCTTTTTCTATACACATAGCTATTTATATGCAATTTCTATCACTCCGGAAAGGATTTGGTTCTTTCTGGACTGAGGTTGCTGTCGATCGCCATTTCACTTCATAGTCCTAAACCGATGGCTAAGAAAAACACCTATTATGATTATTTGCGTCAGGAGTTAGGCGGATTAATTGAGCAGTTACAACTTCCTGATCTGTATAAACAATCACTCAAGCAACGGTGGTTAGACCAGGTTGTTTGGGCAGATAAAAAAGCCGCTGAATGTCGGCGTTGGCATTATCGTCTGCGGTTAACCACCATTATTGGCAGCGTAATTCTCCCGGCTCTGGTTGGGATTAACTTTCAGTTGGGTAAAGATGATCCGTTATTTCGGACCTGGTTTCCCTACGTGCCCTTTGCCCTCAGTCAAGTGATTGCGATCAGTGCGGCGATCGAAGAGTTCTGTCGCTATGGCGATCGCTGGCGGGACTATCGCCAAATGGCAGAAGACCTCAAGGCAGAAGGCTGGCAATATCTACAACTCAGTGGTGTTTATCAACAACATGAGTCTGGTTTAAATGGGCACTGGCAAGAGGCAAGGGATACGATCTCAACCCGCAAACTGGACTCACCTACAGGACGAACAAGTAAGTCCAAAACCGTTCCCACAACTCATTTAAAGAGCTATTCACTATTTGCTAGCCGTGTGGAGAACATTATTAAACAGGATGTCCAGAACTATATTTCGGACTTAATTAAACAACAGGCTAAACAAGAGCAGGAAATTGAACAATATCTAGAGGCGGCTCAGGCGGTGACGAAGGATAAAACGTTGTTCACTCAGCCTGCTATGAATGGCGATCCAAATCGGTTCGCGGCGGCGATCGCTACCAGTCCCACCCCGATGCCTCCTGGCTATTCACCGACTGAATCTGGTCAGACGATGATGACGGTTAGCCCCATTCCCCCTTTGATGGGCAATGGTCAACCCAGTGGACTGATGCCGGTGCCAACCATGCCCCTGCCGCCCATTTCACCACCCCCGCCCTGTCTCTTATACACATCT